>CAIZMB010000088.1 GCA_903933935.1 uncultured Cytophagaceae bacterium | reverse complement strand
CCTTAGATTAAGTAGTGAGTATGAAATTTTGGAAATTGATAATCGAACTCATCTTGGAGTAAATACCTTAGAAGAAAAAAAACGAATATTGAATTATTGTAAATGAATTTTGACCGCACTTATTTAATACAAGCATTACAGCAGTTTGTAGCTATTTATGAAGGTACATAGTAAATACACCCTTTAAAAATAAAGTAAAATTTAAATTAACAAATGGCAGATATTTTACATTTCATGTGTCATTAAGGAGACAAAAATGTACTAACCCCCTAATAGACTGGACTAAATTTTAAAAAGAGTTTAGAACCAATTAAATTAGGGAATTATGAAAAAAGAAAGAAGAATTTTCACACCAGAAGATCGTTTAGCGATACTTCAAGAAGGCCAAAGAGAGGGCACTACAGTAACCTGCCGGAAGTATAGTTTAGCACCTAGTCTATATGCTAAGTGGAAGAATAAATACCTTTCAAAAGGAGTAGAAGGGTTAAAGTCTGCCTATAAGCGAATAGATCTAGAGCTTAGAGCTTTTGAGGAAGAAAACGAACGATTGAAAAGAATTATCGCTCGACAAGCTTTAGAAATAGAATTTAAATCAGAGCTTTTAAATAAAAGCCCTGTGCTAACCAAGACAAGAAGATGATCGTTTCTCAATACTTTCAGCAGGCTCCTACACGGATGCTTTTATCTTGGTCTAACACTTCCTTCCAGCGTGTACTATTATAAGTCTACAGGTGGAAAACCGGGAGTTAAAGCGAGTTCTCATACATGGAAACAAGATGGTGATTGGGTCGAAAATCTAGTCGTTATCGAGCAAATTAAAGACATCCTCTCACAAGAGTTTTGTTGCTATGGCTATGAAAATGTAACGGGTGAATTTCGAAAGCTAGATTATTGCATTAATAAGAAAAAAGTTTACCGATTAATGGACGAACATAACCTGCTTTTGGGTAAAGTGATACGAACGAGTGGCAGACGTAAATTTGTCCAACATCGCAAGATTCAGGCGTCCTATCTAATGGAATACCTGTGCTTAGATATTAAATACGTCTATGTACATGGCGAAAAACGAAACTTTTTCTTGCTAACAATCATCGATGTATTTTCTCTAAAAATCGTGGATCAAATTTTTCAAAAAAGCATCAAGCATATTGATGTAATCAATGCATTTCGGCGAATAAACAACGTATACGGAATCAAAGGTGTAACCATTCGAAATGACAATGGATCACAATTTATTGCCAACAACGTAAAGCAATATCTTCGCACAGCGGAAGCCAATCAAGAGTTTACGCACATAGCAACACCCGAAGAAAATTCCTACATCGAAGCCTTCCACTCCATCATTCAGCGGGAAGTAATCGAACGCTACGAGTTCAGTGGGTATTTTGACGCAAAACAAACCTTATTAGCACATACGATCTGGTATAATACACGTAGATACCACAAAGCAATCAAAATGACCCCCAACGAAAAATGGAATCAGCACATCCATATCACAAACCAAAAACGTGACGAGCAAAATTTAGTAAAAAAACAACAGGAAACCAGTGGCGATTCAAACCAAGATTATCAATACCTTAGACAAAATTTAAACCCAAAAACAACCAATTATTACACAACTGTTACTACGAATGTGTCCAAGTAATAAGGGGTTTGTACATTAGATTTCTTTTATTGTTAAGATTAAGGTAATAGTAATAGTTG
>CAIZMB010000087.1 GCA_903933935.1 uncultured Cytophagaceae bacterium | reverse complement strand
TTCGAATGAAAAAAATGCAAGCCTTAGGTGTCGTTAAGGGTTCTCAATTACTCATTGATTACTCGAAGATCGGTTGGGATATATGTGCATTTTTGGGTATTTATTTAGATAAAAGTAGTTTATATGCAGATGTAGCAAAACAACTTGAAGAAATACCTGAAGTGGTTAATATTCATTACACAACGGGTATTTATTCCATATTCGCTAAAATAATTTGTAGAGATACTCAGCATCTTAGAGAAGTTTTACATGATAAAATCCAAAAAGTTAATGGCATTCAAAGGACTGAGACTTTTATTTCGTTAGAGGAAAGTTTGATCAGAAATACTCCATTATTTTAGTTTATTTATATCCATTCTAAACAATTGACAAAATCTTTAAAATTCATTTTGTAATTTTGGGTTTTTAAGATGTACTGAATTATTATGGCAGATAAAGTAGACGATATATTACAAGAAGTTACTAGCTCAGATTATAAATATGGTTTTGAATCATTTTTTGAAACAGATGAAGCTCCCATGGGTCTGGATGAATCTACAATTCATTTTATCTCTGAGAAAAAAAATGAACCGGATTGGCTTTTAAATTGGCGTTTAGCTGCATTTAGGCATTGGAAAACACTAGAAGAACCAACTTGGGCTAATGTAAAATATAAGCCAACAGACTATCAATCGTTAAAATATTATTCAGCTCCTGTTCAAAAAAAGCAATTAAATTCCTTAGATGAGATTGATCCTGAACTTAGAAGGACATTTGAAAAATTAGGAATTAGTCTTGATGAACAAAAAAGATTATCGAATGTTGCCGTCGATGCAGTTATTGATTCAGTATCCGTTGCGACTACTTTTAAAGAAACCTTATCTGAAAAAGGTGTTATTTTTTGCTCTATTTCAGAAGCTGTAAAAGAACATCCCGATTTGATTAAAAAGTATCTTGGTAGCGTTGTCCCAGTAAAAGATAATTATTTTGCCGCATTAAATTCTGCCGTATTTTCCGACGGGTCATTCTGCTTCATCCCCAAAGGAGTTCGTTGTCCAATGGAATTATCCACTTATTTTAGAATTAATGCTTCAGGTACAGGACAGTTCGAAAGAACTTTAATTGTGGCTGAAGATGAATCATATGTGAGTTATTTGGAAGGATGTACAGCTCCCATGCGTGATGAAAATCAATTGCATGCAGCAGTTGTGGAGATTTTTGTTCATTCCGGTGCAGAAGTGAAATATTCAACTGTTCAAAATTGGTATCCAGGGGATAAAGAAGGAAAAGGTGGGATTTATAATTTTGTGACCAAGAGAGGTATTTGTGATGGAGCTCATTCTAAATTATCTTGGACGCAAGTGGAAACAGGTTCTGCCGTTACCTGGAAATATCCTTCTGTAGTTTTAAAAGGTGATTATTCTATTGGAGAATTTTATTCTGTTGCCGTGACTAATAATTACCAACAAGCTGATACCGGTACCAAAATGATTCATTTAGGTAAGCATTCAAAATCAAGAATTGTATCCAAAGGAATATCAGCAGGTTTTTCTCAAAATTCCTATCGTGGATTAGTTCAAGTTTCAAAAAGAGCGGATCATGCCAAAAACTTTAGCCAATGTGATTCGTTACTTTTAGGCGATAAATGTGGTGCTCATACGTTTCCATACCTTGAAGTTAAAAATCCAACTTCTTCTGTTGAACACGAAGCCACAACCTCTAAAATAGGAGAAGATCAGATATTTTATTGCAATCAAAGGGGTTTATCGACTGAGACAGCTATCGCGCTAATTGTTAATGGCTATGCGAAAGAAGTATTAAATCAGCTCCCTATGGAATTTGCTGTAGAGGCCCAGAAATTATTGGCTATATCTTTAGAAGGTTCAGTCGGATAATTTTATTCCCCCTGTATGCAAGGCAATTAACTTAGAATTTTTAGGAAAGTAATTGTTTTTAATTAAGTCGTACAACCCATAAAACATTCTTCCTGTATAGGTAGGTTCTATTAGTATTTGATGTTTTTTGTAAAAAGTGTCGCAAAATTCATTTAATACTTGAGAGCCTTTTGCGTATTTTCCAAAAATGTAATTCGCATTAATTTCTAATAAGTCTTCTAGTTCAAATTCCTGACAATTATTTTCAATTTCATTTAAATTTTGTAGGGTGAGTATTCCAATAGTTTTTATTTTTAAAAATTTTGAAATTCCAATGGCTGTCGTTCCTGTTCCAACGGCCATAATAATATAGTCTGCCTTTATTTGTTCATTTAATTCATTTTTAAAGCTTTCCAAACCCGATACCCCTACTTTTGAAAAACCGCCTTCTGGTATAACGATTACATTCTCTTTTGCTATTTCTACAGGGATTATTTTTTTTCGGTAAGATTCCCTATCCAGAAAATGCAAATCCATTCCCCATTCTGACATTTGTTTTAAATACGAATTGCTATTTATAGTTAGTTCATTTCCTCTTATAATTCCTTTTGTTTTTATATTAAATTGATTGCCAACATAAGCTAAAGCATATAAATGATTTGAATAGGCTCCTCCAAAACTTATTATTGAATTAGAGGTATTTATTTGGGCTAAACCAATATATTCCTTTAATTTGCGCCATTTATTACCTGAAATAATTGGATGTATCAAGTCGTCTCTTTTGACAAATACTTGTATATTTTTTTCTTGCCATTCATCTTCAAATATTTCCTGAATGGGAGATGGTAGTTGTAAATGTTTAAATGTAAATTCAGAAATGTCCATTGACGAAGAATTAGATCCAGTTGAATCCGAAGATGACTTATTTGAGCATTTTAATTTTGTTGTTGACAAAGGTCAACAATTACTGAGAATAGATAAATATTTACAACTTAAAATTTCTAATTCTAGCAGATCTAAAATTCAATTAGGGATAGATACTGGCTCTGTTAAAGTAAATGGAGGCGTTATAAAAGCTAATTACCGAGTAAAACCCCTTGATTCTATCTCTGTTTCTTTTTCTCAGCCACCTCGAGATAAAGATTTATATGCGGAAGATATTCCCATTTCCATTATATATGAAGATGAAGATGTTTTACTAGTAGATAAGGCTGCTGGTATGGTTGTTCATCCCGCTCATGGCAATTGGTCCGGAACTTTAGTCAATGCCTTATTATTCCATTGTCAGCAACTTCCTGGTAAACAAGAAATTAGGCCAGGATTAGTCCACCGTATTGATAAAGATACTTCAGGAATTCTAGTCGTTGCTAAATCTGAATTTGCTTTGACTTATCTTGCCAAACAATTTTTTGATCATACCATTCAGAGAACTTATTATGCGGTTTGTTGGGGTGTACCTAAAATTACAAATGGAACGTTAAGAGGGAAAATTACGCGGAATCCCAAAGATAGGAAAGTAATGGCCATATTTCCGGAAGATTACGAAGAAGGCAAATTAGCAATATCACATTATGAAGTTGTGGAATCATTTGGCTTTTGTTCATTGCTTAAATTTCAGCTAGAAACTGGTCGTACACATCAAATTCGTGCCCATGCTTTGTCTATGGGACATCCATTGATATCTGATAGTTCTTATGGAGGAGATAAAATTAGATATATGAGTCATATGGCTAATTTTAAATCGTTTGTAGAGAATATGTTTCAAACATGTCCTAGGCAAGCCTTGCATGCTTATTCCCTAGGTTTTGAGCATCCTAAGTCAAGAGAATGGATTTATTTTGAGAGAAAATTTCCATCTGATATGGAAGATTTATTAACTAAATTAAGAAATGTCACTAATGGATAAAATTACCTTACGTAAAGCGGAATCTTTTGATATTCCATTAATTTTTTCACTCGTTAAAGAATTAGCTTTATTTGAACGTGCCCCAGAAGAAGTAACAGCGACGATAGAAGATTATGAAATAAATGGTTTTTCAGATAAGCCGTTATTTGAAGCTTTTATATTATTTGAAAATGATCAATTGGTCGGTTTCTCCCTATGGTATTTCCGTTTTTCCACTTGGAAAGGAAAGAGGTTATATTTGGAAGATTTATTTGTTAAGAGCGAGTATAGATCAAAAGGTTACGGAAAACTTTTAATGGAGGCTACCATTGAAGAAGCGAAAGTAACTAATTCAAAAGGGCTAATGTGGCAAGTTTTAGATTGGAACACTCCAGCGATTGAATTCTACAAAAAGTATGAAGCAAGATTCGATTCAGAATGGATTAATGTGCACATCGATTTGTAAATAATTGGATTCTAGTTTTCTTGATCTGTTAATTTGAATTTTGACAATACGCTTGCAATTATTCCTAAAAAGACTAATAAGTATAAAGCTTTGTTTAATCCCAAGTAATCAGATAAGTAGCCAATAAATACTGGGCCAACGAGGAATCCAACATAAGCTATTGTGGATACGCTTGCGATAGCTACTGAAGGTGAAATATTTCTTGACCTTCCTGCTTCAGAATATATGATTGGTATAATGGTAGATATGCCGATTCCTGCGATTAAACATCCGATAATCATGATGTACTCGTTAGAGGTCATTAATGTAATGATTAAACCTAGGCTAATTAATATGCCATTTATAGTTAAAATATTTTTTATTGAAAATAATTTGGTGACATAATCGCCCAAAGACCTTCCAATAACCATAGATAAAGCAAATGATGTAAAACCAATCGTTGTAGGGAATGTGGTTATGAAGGTTGATTCTTTAAAGTATAAAGTTATCCAATCGGCCATGGCTCCCTCACAAAGCATCCCACAAAAAGCAATGAATGATAATGTAAACAAGTGAGGCCCTAAATCAAAAAACGATTTCTTTTTTCCTTCAGTTGACTCATTATTCTTTTTAAAATGATCAGCTAATAAATTTGATAAAAAGAATGGGATCGCTATAAGATTTAAACCTCCTATTATGAATAAATGATTGAAACTTGAAACCTTATAATTTATTATTATGCCTCCACTTAATGCTCCTAACATTAATCCGAGCGAAAACAGTGCATGAAAACTAGACATGATTTGTTTATTCATTCTCTTTTCCAAAGTAACTACTTGAGTATTCATAGCAATATTTAAGATATCTCCAGCCATTCCAAAAAGAAATAGCGCAATAAATAGTCCGAAGGAATTGGGTGAATACCCTAAGATTGGCATGATAAATATGTACATAACAATCGCTGTTAAACATATCCATTTTGACTCATATTTCGTAATTAACCAACCGGCTAAAGGCAAAGATATAAGTGATCCAATGGGTAAACCCAGTAAGATAGTTCCTAATTCAGAATCTGATAAATGTAATTTTTCTTTAAAATCTGGAATTCTTGTGGCCCAACTAGCAAAATTGATTCCACAAAGGAAAAATAGTAAACTAATGGATGCCCTATTTTTAAACATTAAAATGGATTATAATAAAAGATTGGCTACAGCATCCCAAGTATCGACACGTTGGTATTCATGTATATGTAAGTTATGTGGTGCAGTAAATAGGAGAGGAGTACCACTAAAGGTTTTTAAATTCTTCTCGTGATCATCAATTAAATAATCAGCTTGAATCATGTATTTATGTCCACAAAAAACAATATGAGTCCATGAAATGAATGGGAAGTGTTGTTTCATCCAAATCAATTTTTCTTTTAACGATTCTGGGAATTCTGTGGCAGCTGATACAATGAAAATTTCGTATTTCTCACTTAACTTTTCAACTATTTCTACCGCTTTTGCTTTAATTGGCACATCGAGAAAAAAACCTGGTTGCCAAAGAAATGAATTATTAGCTAAATAATCTTTTAAAAACCGTTCTCTTGTCAGTTGATCTGACATTAATTCTTCGTAAGAATAATTTTTATCTACTAGGGTATTTATCGTATGAATGATTTTGACCGTTGTATCTGCCAAAACATCATCCATATCTATTGCAATTCTTTTCATACAGAACATAAAAAAACTCCCCAAATATGGGGAGTTTTAAACAAATAATGAAATTATATTTACATCATTCCGCCCATTCCACCACCACCAGGTGCATGACTATGCGCTGGCTCGTTGGCTGGCTTATCAGCAATGACACATTCTGTAGTCAATAAAAGTCCAGCAATAGATGCTGCATTTTCTAAAGCTAAACGTGTTACTTTAGTAGGATCTATAATACCTGCTGCGATCATATTTTCATATTTATCTTCACGAGCATTATAACCAAAATCGTCTTTACCTGCACGAACTGCATTTACAACGACAGAAGCTTCACCGCCTGCATTAGCTACGATAGTTCTTAATGGAGACTCTACAGCTTGACGAATGATATTTATTCCAGTGATTTGGTCTTCATTTTCGCCTTTCAATTTGTCCAAAGAACCAATTGCACGAATTAATGCCACACCACCTCCAGCAATGATACCTTCTTCAACAGCCGCTCTAGTTGCGTGCAATGCATCGTCAACTCGATCTTTTTTCTCTTTCATTTCAACTTCTGTTGCCGCACCAATATACAAAATAGCAACACCGCCTGATAATTTAGCTAAACGCTCTTGTAACTTCTCGCGATCATAATCAGATGTAGTGTTCTCAATTTGAGATTTAATCTGGTTTACACGGTTGTTAATATCATCTTTTGAACCAGAACCATTAACAATAGTCGTGTTGTCCTTGTCAATGATAATTTTATCTGCTTGTCCTAAATACTCAATACTTGCATTCTCAAGCTTAAATCCTCTTTCTTCTGCGATAACAGTTCCTCCAGTTAATATAGCGATATCTTCTAACATTGCTTTTCTACGATCTCCAAAACCAGGAGCCTTAACAGCAGCAACTTTCAAAGCACCACGAATCTTATTAACTACTAGAGTAGCTAATGCCTCTCCGTCTACATCTTCTGAAATAATTAATAGAGGACGTCCAGTTTGTGCAACTACCTCTAAAACAGGAAGTAATTCCTTCATTGAAGAAACTTTTTTCTCTGAAATTAAGATAAAAGGTTTTTCTAATTCTACTTCCATTTTGTCAGTATTAGTAACAAAATAAGCAGATAGATAACCTCTGTCAAATTGCATACCTTCTACAGTCTTTACTTCTGTTTCAGTTCCTCTTGCCTCTTCAACAGTAATAACCCCTTCGCGACCTACTTTATCCATAGCCGATGAAATCATTTTACCTATTTCTGAATCGTTATTAGCCGATATAGTAGCCACTTGTGCAATTTCGTTAGACGTTGTTATCGGACGAGATTGTTTTTTTAGATCTTTAACAATAGCATCTACTGCTTTTTCAATTCCTTTTTTAAGGTCCATTGGATTAGCTCCAGCCGCCACATTTTTAGATCCAATCGTATATATTGATTGTGCTAGAACAGTTGCAGTTGTTGTACCATCTCCTGCTTGATCTGCTGTTTTAGAAGCAACTTCTTTCACTAATTGAGCTCCCATGTTCTCAACAGCATCTTCTAATTCAATTTCTTTTGCTACAGTTACCCCATCTTTTGTAATTTGAGGGGAACCAAATTTCTTGTCAATAATAACGTTACGACCTTTTGGTCCTAATGTAACTTTAACAGCATTAGCAAGGGTATCAACCCCTCTTTTCATTTTTTCGCGAGCTTCGCTGTCAAAAAATAATTCCTTAGCCATGTGATTAATTCTTTATTTGTGATTTTAAATATTATAATTTACAAAACTGCAAAAATGTCTGATTCTCGCATGATTAAATAATCTTTTCCCTCAATTGTAATCTCAGTTCCAGAGTATTTGCCATACAATACATCATCACCTACCTTAACAGTAATAGGCTCATCTTTTTTTCCATTGCCAACTGCCACTACGATACCTTTTTGTGGTTTCTCCTTTGCGGTATCTGGAATAATTATTCCAAATGCAGTTTTTTCTTCAGCTGCAGCCGGTTCAACAATAACCCTGTCTGCTAAGGGCTTAATAGTTAACTTTGACATGTTTTATGAATTTAGGTTTTTAAACGTATTTTAAACTCTTTTATAAAAGAATTTCGACACCATATATCAATATGCATGCCATTGAGTTAATACTGAAAATTTGTCAGTACTTATTTTGTCACGGGTTTAGGAGCAGGAGCTGTAGGAATAGTTTTTCCAGCTGCCTTTTCTACATTAACTGATTGAACAGAATCCGGCGAATTGGAGGAGATTGTAAAATTTGTTAATAATACCAATACTAAAATAGTGATTGAGAAGCCCCAAGTTAATCGTTCAACTAAATCGCCTGTCTTTTGTACACCAAACATTTGGGTAGCCCCAGTAGGATTGAATTCACCATTAATGCCTCCTCCTTTTGGATTTTGAACCAAAATAAGTACGATTAACAATGCGGAGAAGATGACAATCAGGGAAATTAATAAAGTAAACATATCTATTTAATTATTTATTTTTAAAGCTATTTCTGAAATTCGAGATGCAAAGTAAAGCCTTTTTTCAGGTTTAGCCAAACTTAATTTTTCATAAACTTTAATTGCTAAATCATATTTGCCTTGTTTTTCTAAAATAATCGCATAGGATTCTGTCGTTGGCGCCTGGTAGGCAACTTCTGAAAAGTCAATTTCCTCATTTAATTCGTTATCTGAATGACTCTTTTTGATTTTAGTTATCGTTGGCATTTTTGATAAAAAATCCTCTATTAATTGGGCTTGAACGTTATTTGTGCTGTCGGTATTGATATTAAATTCAATAGGATTGTCAATTTCAAATTCAATATCTTGAATAGATTTAAAGTAATTTAATCGGGAATTCGATTTAAGCGCAATTTTTCGTTGTTGCCTTACATGGCTTTTTTCATTCCAATGTAACAAATAGAAAAACGGATATTTTTCTTTATCTGAAGTGAAAACATCTAACTCAGCACGATTTGTTCGATCAAATCGATGAAGTAAAAACCATAATTTTTGGGATTTTTCTAAATTCATTACCAATCGCCTGCAATTTTATTGAAAAGATCTAAAATAATTTGGTCTACTAATTTTGGTATTAGATTTTTTTCTACTTGTGTTAATGTTTGATTTTGAGGAAAATCTTGATAAAAACTAAATTCTTGGTCAAAGTTTTTTGTTTCATCAAATCGATTCACTAATGAAAATTGTATTTTCAAAGTTAATCTGTTTAATCCAGCTTTATCATCTGAGGTAGGTGCTTGTGGAGTCATCTCATACCCTGTAATTGTACCTTCAAGAAGTAAATCAGGGTTTTGATTTATGATTTTAAGCGTTGTATTTCTTTGAAAATACTCTTTTACTTTTTCATTAATGGTTAATCCTAAGTTTGTGGGACCTCCAGCAGTCTCCATTCGAATATTATTAATTTGTATCGTTTTCAAATCTTGGGATAGACTCGCTCCCTTAAAGCTGTAACAAGAGCTAAGGAAAACAGAACTGATTAGACAAATGAATATTTTATGATACATTATCTTCAAGGTCATATTGCTTTATTTTTCTATATAATGTTCTTTCAGAAATGCCTAAATCCTTGGCTGCATATTTACGTTTATTCTTATTTTTTTTTAACGCTCTTATAATGAT
>CAIZMB010000086.1 GCA_903933935.1 uncultured Cytophagaceae bacterium | reverse complement strand
ATAAATTAACCTAGTTATGAAAACAAAAATTTATCTAACGCTTCTTTTCTCTTTGTTTATTTTATTCGCAAACGCCCAATACGGACCACCCACAGGCGAACCGGACGTAATCAATAAAAGATGGCATGCCCAATGGATTACGGTACCTGGAGCGACCAATGATGGCTATGGTGTATATCTGTTTAGAAAATCAATCGACTTGCCTATCAAACCATCCAAATTTGTTATCCATGTTTCAGCAGATAACCGATATAAGCTGTTTATCAATCAAAAATTAGTTTCCATGGGGCCAGCACGTGGCGATATTGCTCACTGGAATTATGAAACCCTTGATATCTCGACCTATTTAAAATCAGGAAAAAATGTGATATCGGCACAAGTCTGGAACGAAGGTGAATTTAAACCTGAAGCCCAAATTTCCTATCGAACAGCTTTTATTTTACAAGGTAACACTTCCACAGAAGGAATGATTAATACGAATACAACTTGGCTTTGCGAACAGGATAAGAGTTATTCGCCGACCCGATTCACCGTTCGTGCCTATTATGTGGCTGGCGCAGGAGAGGTTAGAAATATGGCGACTAGCCCTAAGTATTGGCAAAGTGAAAATTTCGAGGATAAAAATTGGCAAAAAGCTCGGCCTATAGGGTACGGTGTTCCCAAAAATGTGTTGGGGGCTTTTGGGACTATGAGTGGCTGGATGCTCGTTCCATCTATCATACCTCAAATGGAATTAAAAGATGAGCGATTAGCCAAAGTCGCCAATGTAGAGGGAAATATTAAGTTGCCTGAAGGATTTCCACTTAGAAAGAATGATGTAGTTATTGCACCTAATACATCAGTTAAAATTATTTTAGACCAAAGTTTCTTAACTAACGCATATCCCAATGTAGAATTTAGTGGAGGCAAAGATGCTTCCATTACCTTAAATTATGCGGAATCAATGTACACTAAATACCCGTTGAAAGGGAATAGAAACGTGATTGAAGGAAAGCAGTTACTAGGTAGAAAAGATAGTTTGATTTCTGATGGAAGCAATAATCAAAAATTTGTAAGTCTAACCTACCGAACCTATCGCTACATTCAAGTAAATATTAAAACCCAAAATGAGCCCATTATTCTAAACGATATTTATGGAACATTTACGGGTTATCCTTTTAAATTGACATCAAGTCTCACGACTTCCAATGTTGAAATGGATAAAATACTCGATATTGGTTGGCGTACCGCCAGACTTTGTGCCTATGAGACCTACATGGATTGTCCCTATTACGAGCAGCTTCAATACATAGGTGACGGAAGAATTCAGGCCATGGTGTCTTTGTACAATAGTGGTGATGACCGACTTGTTAAAAACGCAATTAATTTAATCGACTTTTCGCGCCAGCCAGAAGGCGTTACCTTAAGTAGACACCCCTCGTATACACCTCAATTTATCCCCACTTTTTCACTATGGTACATAGGAATGTTACAAGACTACAGTCGATATGCCGCAGATATAGATTTCATCAAAGGCAAAATGGGAGGCGTTCGTCAAATTTTGGGCTATTTTAAAAGCTATCAACTCGCGGATGGGTCCTTAAAAAATACACCCCAATGGATGTTTACGGATTGGGTAGATAATAAAGAATGGAAGTCTGGAGCTGGTCCTATTGGCGCCAACGGAACCTCTGCTGTTCTTGATTTACAATTGCTTTGGGCATATCAAGTAGCAGCCGATTTAGAAAATAAAGTTGGGACCCCAGCATTTGCAACTCAATATCTTACATCAATTGAATTGTTGAAAAAGACCATTCGGGCGAAATATTGGGACTCGGATAAAAAATTATTTGCCGACCGGGAAGAAAAAGATGAGTTTTCCCAACATACCAATTCATTAGCCATTTTGACCGGAATGGTTTCTTCTCAAGAAGCGAGTCAAATCGCGAACCAATTGATAACCAATAGTCAACTCGCTCCAGCTTCCATCTATTTCAAATACTATTTGCATCAGGCCTTAATTAAAGCCGGTCAAGGAAATGATTACTTGACATGGCTTGATAAATGGCGCGAAAATATCAATATGGGACTTACTACCTGGGCAGAAACATCTAATGTGGATAATACGCGTTCTGATTGTCATGCATGGGGCTCAAGCCCTAATATTGAGTTTTATCGGACTATTTTAGGAATTGACAGTGATGGATTAGCATTTTCGAAAGTAAAAATTATGCCTCATTTAGGCCAAATGACTGACATAAAAGGAGCAATTCCTCATCCTAAAGGAAGTGTATCTGCCAGCTACAAATTGGACAATGGGAAATGGAACATACAGATTGAATTACCCAAAACCATCACGGGGAATTTGATTTGGAAAGGCAAAACAATACCCTTAAAAGAAGGACAAAATCTGTTTATTATTTAAACCTATTCAATTAAAATCCGATGAAAAGAAGAGAATTTTTAAACAAAACGGGGCTTTCGGTGGCCGGTTTGTCATTAGCAAATGTTGCATTTGCTAACCCTTTAATGGAAGAATTTGTTATTTCTAAAACCAATTTTGGTCAAATAAAAGGCTATCGAGATAATGGGGTCAATATTTTCAAAGGGGTCCCTTATGCCGGTAAGATATCAGGGGAAAGAAGGTTTCGCAGACCGGCACCGCTTGAGCCTTGGGAAGGGATTAAGGAAACACTCACCTTAGGCGCACCCGCCATCCAAAATCCAAGAAGAAATGAACCCGCCCCTTCCGAGGATTGCTTGTTTTTAAATGTATGGACTCCGGCCAATGATGGCAAAAAACGTCCTGTGATGTTTTATAGCCATGGTGGCGGTTTTGTTATCGGCTCAGGGGGTTCTCAAGGCCAAGATGGAGCCAACTTAGCTCGGAATTTTGATGTGGTGGTGGTGGAAACGAATCACCGTCTAGGACTTTTAGGCTTCTTGTATTTGGAGGAATTAGGTGGTGCCGACTATGAAGGCTCTGGAAATAATGGGATGTTGGATATTGTGGATGGGTTGAAATGGGTGAATAAAAATATTGCCAACTTTGGAGGAGACCCTAACAATGTCATGATTTGGGGAGAATCTGGAGGAGGTGCCAAAACCTCTTGTTTATATGCGATGCCAGCCGCAGCGCCGTATTTCAACAAAGCCTCCATTGAAAGTGGGCCTGGTGTTCGCATGACACCTAAGGAAGTGGCGGCAGAGACAACATTGATGTTGTTAAAAGAGTTAAATATTGACCCAAAAGATTGGAAAAAGATTTTGGATGTACCTGCGGCAGACCTTTTAGCAATGCAAGCAAAACTTCCCATGGTTCCACCTTTTGTGGAGAAAAATAAAAACCAGGGTTTCATGCGAAGGAATTATGGAGGCTTTGGTCCTGTGGTGGACGGGAAAGCACTGCCAAATAATCCTTTTGACCCCACCGCCCCAAACATCTCCAAAAACAAACCTCTTTTAGTGGGTTGGAATGAAGACGAATGGGCGTTTTTTGCTTGGGAAAGAAAGGAAACGGAATTTGCCACGTATGATTTCGAGGCTTTGCATAAAAAGTTTGAGCCGACCTACGGAGATAATACGAAAAAAATCATTGACACCTATCGGAAATCTCGTCCGACTGATACACCCGCTCAAATTTATATTGCGATTTCATCTATCACGATGATGGGTTTGGGCTCTGTGGATATCGCAGAGAAAAAAGTAAAACAAGGGGGAGCGCCCGTCTATTTATATAACTTTGGATATAAGTCGGAAGCCAAAATTCCAGGGACGGATTTCCCTATGGGAACGCCTCACGCAATGGACATCTCCTTTAAGTTTAATAATGAGTCGGCGAATAAACCAAGTTTCTTTGGAGGTGCTCGACCAGAGAAAGCGATAGCGTCCCATCATTTTGCTGAATTGTGGACCAACTTTGCCAAAACTGGAAAGCCATTTGCCAAAGATGCCCCTGAGTGGAAAGCATATAATCTCAAAGCGCGCCCTACGATGCGCATTGATACTAAATTGGAGGTAATTAATGATAGATTTAAGGAAGAATTGAATATTTGGAGAGAAGTAGGACGCTTGTAAAAATAGAATTTTAATGGCGAACGAAAAAAAGGTATCCGCCGCAGAAAAATGCTAGACTATTTTGCCCCAAGACTATTGGGCCATACGGACAGTGTATTGTGTATGGATGTATGAGAAGGCAATGAGCTTTCAACGTGTGACAGGAGTTTAATCACTGTTGCGGCTTTAAAATAGATATTATTGGCTGCAACATTCCACCTATTAAGGGGAGCAAAATGATAAAAAGGTTATACTTTTATAGTGTAACCTTTTTTATTTGCAGAAAATCAAACTCAAAATTATAAAAGTCGTGAAAGAAATCTTTAAAGACCTTTTGGTACAAAATATTCTCTCTAATAGTTTTTCTTTGAATATGATTGATAAAGATAATATTTCTACAAAATTAAATGAACAAACCTCATCTGTGGGATTCATTTATAGGCATATTGGTGAGACAATGCTATTATTCGGGTATTTTTTCGGAATGCCAAGTGAAATTCAAAATACTACAATGGGGCAACAAGATGAGGGTCAAGGAAAAGATTTTGATGAGAGTAAAGAACTAATAGAAAAAGGGTATAAAATGCTAGAAGACATAATAGTAAGTACTTCAAACTCAGGTTGGTCTGAAATAATTGATACGCCATTTTTTGGAGCTGTTTCAAAAGCAAAATTGTTTGCCCATATTCTTTATCATAACTCCTATCATTCAGGCCAAATTGGACTAGCAATCAAGAAAGGTTTAAAATAATTTTCAACCCTTCAATTTTCTGATAGTCATATACTCAATTATCGCATTATAGTTGCATCTTTCGTCTGTAAGGGGAGCAAGAGTGCACAAGGCGACAGAAATGTCGCCTTTTTTGTTGTCTATCATTGAGTTAGGGTAGTTGCATCTTTTTCTTTTTCAATAGAATTTATTATTCTTATATTTCAAAAAATTATATCATAAATTCAATTGAAATGAAAAAACTTCTATTTCTTGGGATATTATTTCTAACCCAATCCCTTTATGCTCAAATCCCATATGGCTCTAATAATGGTAAATATTTAACAATTAGGGGAGCGAAAGTTTATTATGAAGAATATGGCAAAGGAACACCACTTTTATTGTTGCATGGCGGATTTGGGTCTATTAGTAATTTTAATCAAGTAATAGGGCCTTTATCTAAGAACTACCGTGTAATTGCTATTGATAGTCCTGGACAAGGAAGGTCTGAGCAGATTGATGCAATTAGTTATCAGATTTTTGCAGATTATTATGCAGAACTTATTGATAAAATGAAACTGGATAGTGTTTATGTTGTAGGGTGGAGTGATGGTGGTAATTCCGCCTTTATACTTGCACATGATAGACCAGATAAAGTAAAAAAAGTTGTTGCATGTGGTTCAGATAGTGATATGTTTGATGCTGCACCTGCTGGATTTGTGGAGAATATGAAGACTCGAACACCAGAAAATATTTCAGAAGAATATAAACAGTATTGGCTAAATGATTTTTTAAAACTATCTCCTAATAAAAATACTTGGGAAAAGACTTTTATCCAACTTCGTGATATGTGGATTACCAAAGAAGTAATTAGTGATGACCATTTACGTAAAATTAAAAGCAAGTTCTTAATTGTATACGGAGATAGAGATGTAATCAAATTGGAACATGGTTTACATATTTATAGAACAATTCCTGGTAGTCAATTGACAATTTTACCCAATACGAGTCATATGGTATTTATAGAAAAACCAACTTTGATATCCAATTTGATTGTTGATTTTTTGGGAAAATAGAAGTCGTTAACCTTTTGATTTCTTGATACGGGCAAGTTCAATCATCGCATTATGGTTGCAACTTCCGACAAGAGAGGGAGCACAAATCAAAAAGAGGTCATTTCGACCTCTTTTTTTGTTTAAAAACCTTCATATCTTTCTGTAAAGAGACATTTTTTGTGGTTGCATCTTTTTCATTTTCATTCCCTAAATTTTTATAAAAGATGCAACTTTAAACCATAATTTTGAAGGATTGAATGCCGTTTTCAAACAGAAATATCCTTTAAAGACTTTAAATGAAGGTTTTAATGTTGGATTAAGTGGTTCGAGGTCAGTAGAGGGTTTTGATTTATATTTGATTAAATTTAAATCACATTAAAAGCATATGAATTAATTTTAATGGGATATATGGCGCAAAATATTTTTATTGAAGCGAGAGACGGGTTTAAGCTTTCAAGCATCATTAGAAGGCCTAATTCTAAGGTAAGGGGCGTGATTCAAATCAATTGCGGCACCGGAATTCCACAAAATCTGTATTTTAATTTAGCAAACTATCTGACGGAGTCTGGTTATGTAACAGTTACTTATGATTATCGTGGCATAGGGAATTCAAAACCCGAAAGTTTGAAGGGATTCCAAGCAAATCTGGAAGATTGGGGTCGATTGGATATGACAAGTGTTTTTGAATGGATTGACAATGAATTTCCATCAGAACGAAAAATCATTATTGGCCATAGTATGGGTGGGCAGCTTGTGGGGCTAATGGATAATTATGATAAAATAGACACGCTCATTCTTATTGCGTCCTCTACCGGATACTGGAAAGATATGAGCAGCCCATTTAAGTGGCTTATGCCCCCATTATGGTTTTTATTGATTCCGAGCTTAGTAGCTTTTTATGGCTATGCAAATGCAAAAAAATTAGGCCAAGGAGAAAATTTACCTAAAGGAGTTGCTTTACAATGGCGCGACTGGTGCATTAATCCGAGCTATTTTGATGACCATTTTAAAAAATCAAATACGGAATTATTTTATGAGAAGTTTCAAATTCCTATAAAGTCTATTCAAATTCAAGATGACCCCATTGCAAATAAAATCACAGCAAATAAGTTAATAGGCTATTATAAAAATGCTAAAATCGAAGTTGAAGAAATAAACCCCCAAACAATGGGAGTAAAAAAAATTGGACATACTGGATTTTTTTCAAGAAAATTCAAGGACACACTTTGGAATAGATTAAAAGAAGATATTGAAAGAAATATTTTCTCCTCTTGACAATTGGAAAACGCATTAAAGTTTTTCGCAATAGAATAATTGACTCGAAGTTTAACCTTTTAGAATTTAGAAAGTCTAAGTAGTTTAAAGTAGAATTTTGGTAATTAATGAAGTCCAATATGAAATTATTTTTTAATCTTTTGACGATTTCTATTTTCCTATTTTCTTGTAAAAAAGAAGGAGGTCCGACATTATCTGTTGATAAACCCAGTGAGCAAAAAACAATTAATATAACTTTCGATGGGGTTGCTAGAAACTTTATTGTATATCTCCCATCAGGGTACAATAACTCCGGAAAAATGCCATTAATATTTGCTATACACGGCGGTAGCGGAACTCCCGAGGGAATGATAAACATTGCTAATTTCAAAACAATTGCCGACAGAGACAAAGTGGTTTTGGTTTACCCAGAAGGGGTTCAGAAAAATTGGAATGATGGAAGACCTACAGCACCAAATCAATTAGGGATAAATGATGTAGTTTTTTTCAATCAAATGTGTGATTATATGATTAATAATTACTCGGTAGATGAAAAAAAAATTTATGCTACGGGGATTTCTAATGGGGGCTTTATGTCTACTCGCTTAGGCTGTGAATTAAGTAATCGAATTGCAGCCATCGCGGTGAATGCTGCAACAATCGAGGCTACGACTATTGCTCCCAACTGTAAGCCCAACCGACCAGTTCCGGCCCTATATATCCACGGGACAACAGACCCTCTGGTTCCTTTTTTAGGGGGCCAAATCACAGCCGGAGGTACTGCAGGCGGAACGATATTATCTCATTTTCAAGTTATAGAAAAATGGGTAGCCTTAAATGGATGTAATTCCACTCCAACGATTACAGATTTACCAGACATTGCAAACGATGGAACAACTATTAAACAAAGAGTTTATTCAGGAGGGACAAATGGTAGTGAAGTAGTGAGTTATGTAATTACTAATGGTGGTCACACTTGGCCACAAGGGTATCAATATTTGAATGAAGCCATTATTGGTAAAACAAGCCAAGATATGAATGCCTGTGAAGTTATTTGGACTTTTTTCAAGAGATTTAGTAGGTAATTTTATATTTTCCTTTCTGCAATTTTCCCCAATTTTAACCCTTTAATTTCTTGACAGATGCAAGTTCAAGCAACGAAAACGGCTGCAACATTTCACCTAGTAAGGGAGCAAGTTGAGAAAAGAGGTCATTTCGACCTCTTTTTTTGTTTAAAAACATAACTAGTTTCCCAAGCTTACATTTCTTTCCGGTTGTATCTTTTTCAGTAGATTTGTTTTTGAAATGGGGAAATTTAAATGAAAATACATATTTTAAATGGGGATTGTCTGCAAGATATTTTACAGTCAGAAAATGCCATTATTGTACGGGAAATGTTTGTTGAGGGGCCTATTAAGGCTGATTCTTTTGATGCATTATTGCGAGAAAGGGCCACTTATTTAGAAAAAACGTATTCTATTCCGTTCGATGAATATCAAAGAAAATCTGTTTCAGAATTTGAAAAGCTTAAATATATCCCAAATCACACCGAAGTTTTTTTATGGTTTGACTATGATTTATTTTGTTTCGTGAATCTTCTTTTTATGATTCAATTACTTA
Organism: uncultured Cytophagaceae bacterium; assembly: GCA_903933935.1. Classification (GTDB taxonomy): domain Bacteria; phylum Bacteroidota; class Bacteroidia; order Cytophagales; family Spirosomataceae; genus Aquirufa. The sequence continues at coordinate 8,850 of CAIZMB010000086.1, read as the reverse complement.
ATAAAAATAAAACGTTGAAATTATCTCTTGTTCGACCCTTACGAAAAGGACAATTTAAAATTTGGCAGGGATTTGGAAATCACACAAAATCTGATTTAATGCTTGCTTACTCGCAAAAAACGCTTCTCAAAAAGCGAGATTTAGACGAACTTTTACACATTTGGAATATGTTGGGGAAAAGGTCAATCATAAAATATCATCGACTAATTCCTTTCCTTCAGAAACATCTTGTGGACTATCAATTGTTAGCTCAAGCAAAAAAAATAGAAGCGAGCTGGGGTTTTACAGAAGGGCAAATCAAAAGGATGCTGTCTTACAATCGTTCCTAAATCTTAAAATTTCGGAGTTCCTGCTGCAACAGACCACCTATTAAGGGAGCAAACTTTGTTGTAATTCTATTTGATTGATGGTTTAAAAATTCATAGTATATTTGAATATGCTAAAATTAGATAGGACATATAGCACTTCTGGAAATCTTTTTGAAATGAAGGAAGAGGTTATACCTTATTTAGGAATGAGAAAGGAAGAAATTGCTAAGGTTTTTGCCTATTTAAATAGTGTTTCTTTTAATTATACTTTAGGACATCCTCCTAAAATGGACAAATCAATTTTTTCAATGCGCAAAAATTAGCTATGGGGAATATTTTTAATCCAGATTTTCAAGAATTTTTATTGGCTCTGAATAAAAATGAAGTCAATTATGTTCTAGTTGGAGGATATTCAGTTATCTATCATGGATTCCCTAGAACGACAGGGGATTTAGATATATTTGTAGAAGTTTCAAAAAGGAATTACTCAAAATTGGTCCAGGCATTTGAACAATTTCAAATGCCACTTTTTGACATGTCCGAAGACTCCTTTCTTCATCAATCCCAAATTAATGTGTACACATTTGGAAGACCTCCAGTGTGTATTGAAATTTTGAAAGAAATCTCTGGTTTTACTTTTGATGAAATTTATAACAATGCGCTGAATACCGTTTTTGAAGAAATTCCAATGAAAGTTATTCATATAAATGATCTCAGAAGGAATAAAAAAATTAGCGGTAGAGCAAAAGACTTAAATGATTTGGAAAATCTTTCCAAAATATAAAGACTGTTTTGAAGGAATTGGTTACAACATTCCCCCTATTAAGGGAGAGCAATCATGATAAAAAAGTTTTACTTTTATCGAGTAACCTTTTTTATGTTTTATGAATAAGCTAGCTCAATTCATTAAAAAGTACCGAAGTGAAGTCATCGTGGGTGTACTTGTATTTCTCGTCTTGATTTTCAGAGATGTAATTAAGTCCTTCCTGTAAAATTGTAGGAAGTTCAACCCATTTATTTATAGTGAAATACTAAATCATCGCTTTATTTTCCATATTTTGCCTGTAAGGGGAGCTAAATTGGACAAGCCGATCATATTTGATTGGCTTTTTCTTTGCCTATCAGTCAGTTAGGCTTTGTCTATTTTTATTATTTTTGGCAAATAATCACAATAAAATGAAATTCAAATTAGAATATTATTGGTTTTTGATATTTGCCTTTTGTTTTACTGCCTTCAATCAAATTCAAGATTACATACGCCCAAATTACATGGGCGATAATCCAGTAATTAAATATTTTTTAGGAGTGGCCCCTAATTTCTTTCCTGCGATAGGTATACCAGCATTGTTTGTTTTAATTATTCCTTATGTACTTAAAATGCATTATTCGGGTACTTGGTTTTATGATAAAAGGCATCTCTCGGCCAACCTAATTTCAATCATTGGATTAGTTGGTTGGGAGTTTTTGCAACTCTCAGGTAAGTTGAGATTTGATTGGAATGATATTTTATGGACTTTCATTGGTGCCCTATTATTTCAGGTCATTTGGATTTTATCCCCTCAAAAATACAAGAAACTCTAAACCATTTATTTCCTGATGGTCACAGATTCAATCTTCGCATGTTATTGCATCTTTTCGTATTTCAAGTAAATCAAATCCCTTCAACTTATTTTTCACAATCTATTAGTAATATTGCCTTATACATACCAAAATGTCGTCCAAATGACGCCTACATGTCAATAAATTAATCATTTACGCATATCATATTTGCAAATGGAATTTGGTGCAAGATTAAAAGAGATTAGAACAAGTTTGAATATCTCTCAAAAAGAACTTTCAGAACAGACAGGTTTAACGCCAAGAACGATTCAACGAATCGAGAATAACGAGGTGAAACCAAGTCTTTATTCTTTAAAAGTTATTGGCGAGGCGCTAAAAACCGACTTGTCTGAATTCATAAAAACATCCGAAACCAAACCCTATGAATTTAATGTAACCCTTAAAATCACAGATATGAATCAGTTCTTAAACGACCTAAAAGCATTAGTAAAAACTCACTGGAAGACAATTTTCATTATTATTTTAGTCATTTATCTATTCACAAGTTATACTGACATTAAATCTGGTATCATGGACGCTTGGAGCGGGAAGTAGCTTCCTGTAATTTGAAACGAAGTTCAACACTTCCCCATAATTTTGAGTGATCGTATGGCGTATTTCAAATGAAAATTTGGATTAACTTTAGCGGCTTGAGGCTAATAGAGGGTTTTATATCTTTTGATTATTTTTCCCAGACGACAATTTTATGTAAAAAGCCTACATGAATTTTAAGATTCAGGGCATTCCTTTTTGGGGTTATATCAACATTATACCACTCATTTCTTTTAACAGCGTATATTTTTCCACTCCATGAGTCCTTTGTTTTAATCAAGTCTTTTATAATTAATCTACCTATTTGTGCTTTTGAATTATCTGATGATTTAATTCTCCCAATGAGTAAACCTTTTTCTTCAATAATTTGAATTTTTGTATTCTCTTCCAAGGTATTCCATGTCCCAATTATGTCATTATTAGGAGAATTTTGAATAAATGAAAACAATGATATAAAGAGTATAAGTAATTTCATCGACTATTTTTTTAGAGTTAATATTAAGAGTATAATTAATAATGGCACAGAAAAATAATTAGCAACTCTCTTGGCGAATGCCCTCCAAATATTTCATATTCATTCAATTTACTATGTGTAAAATTAATGTATTTTATCAAATACCGTCTTCCAAGAACGTTCTCCCTCCCAAATGTTTGATTTTGCTTTGGCCAAAATTGCAATAGACTTCCCATCATTGCTCAAGTTCCAAACCTCAGTCACATCGGTATATGCTTGTTGTTTCACATTGACCTTATAAGGAGTGCTTGTTATAAAATATACAATGGATTTAATGGTCATGGTTTGTCCATCATTTGACAGCTTTACACTAAACGTCTTTCTGTTTCCTTGGCTATGATTAATTTGTCTTGTTTTGCCATCGAAGGTCAGCTTCTCCCGACTTTTAGCAGATGCCGCGTCTGAATCCGTATTTTCTATGGTTAAAAAATCTGCCTGCTCTACAATTTTCATACTTTTAGAAGCCATCCGATCCCTCGCGTCATAGGAGCAAAAAATATTGCCACCTATACTGATGGCTTCTTTAGCTTTCCAATGGCCAGAAAAATTAGCGCGATGTGTACTAATTTTTTGCTGAGCTTGTATAGAAATATACATTGCCCCTGTGAGCAGAATAATGAGGGAGGCCCAAATGGTTCTTTTATTTTTCATCTTTTTTGAAAGGTTTTTCGCTGTATAAACTAACCATTTCTTAGTGCATTAATGAGCGCGGTCTCCGTTTTTTTGACAGCAACGAAATTGGGTCCAATAAAATCTTCATATTTAAAATTGTAATTTCTGAATTCTATATTCTTTGGAAAAACTTTGCCAACGATATATCCATTCGCTTCAAAAAATGTATAATAATCAATCAGTAATTTCTTAGTTGAAATATTAATGTATCCATATTCAAATTGGATTAGCTTGATAATACCACCCTTAATTGCATTTTCAAATCCGAGCAAAGCATCATATTCCGCCCCTTCAATATCAAGCTTCAAAAAATCAATCGAAACAATTTTGTTGTCTTTCATAAAATCATCCCCTCCAACAAGTCCAATTGTTTGTTTGTGATCAGAACTATTTGCTATCCCATCAATATCGTATAAGGAGGAATGTTCATTGGAATCGAATAAATTTATTTCCAATTCGCAGTTCTTTTTGAATAGCCCTTTTTTAATAGGAATAATATTCTGCAAATCTTTAATATTGGTTAGAAATTGCTTAAATGTAGCTTCTACAGGCTCAAAAGCATAGATTTTGCAATCGGGCATTATTTGATTTGCTATAATTGAATAATCCCCAACATTTGCTCCCCCATCGAATATAACCAAGGGTTTCATTTTAGCAATTTTATTTAAAATGGTTACCTCCCCATTGCTATAAATATCGTGGTTCCTATTTTCATATATTCTGTTTAAAGATCGACCAAATCCAGCAAGTGCTTTAAAAAAGGAATTGTGGGTGTTTCTTTTGAAAATCCTTTTTAAAGTGGGCATATTTGGGCTTTTTTATAGATATCAGTGCACGAAAGTAGGTAAATTATTCAACTGTAGGCTACTTATTGAAAATAATGATCGTTTCAGCATCCAACTAGCAGGAGAGCATGTTTAGAATACATATCAAATACCATCTATTATTTTGTTTTAATGCAACGCCGAAATAATGCGCCAATCAATTTACATCTAATATTAAGTTAAAAAGGAGATTAAACAGGGAATAAAAAAGTAGCTGGATCCGGGCAATTATTGGCAAAAAACGAAAGATCTCGTTGGGAACAAACGCCAGGATAATCCCCTTGAAACTCTTGCATATCGCGGATCCATTGGAAATGCAGATGTGGCGGCCATCCCCCATTTTCATTAGTTTTCCCCAAGTGGCAAAGTAGCTGACCCGCCGCGACGGGCGATCCTATTTCAAGAGGAATTAAATCAGCCATGGATACATGTCCATATAAACTGTAAATTTTTTCCGCTGGATGATATAAAATGATTGTTGGGCCATAATTTCCAGCTCCCTGATTGATTTGAAAGCTGTGTATTTCTCCTGCCAATGGGGCAAAAATTGGAGTTCCAGCCTTCGTCCAAAAATCCATGCCGAGGTGAATATTCCTAAAATCTGCGGAGGCCGTGGCAAAATTCTCGTAGGATTCATAGATAACCCGGTGTTCCAAATAACCCCCAAAACCGATTTTTGAGCCTAATTTCTCCTCGATGTACTCGAGGAATGCGGAGACATTTCCGTAGATGGAGGGATTTAATTCCAAATTGGCGGCACTTAAATCGAGTGCGACACTATTTTTAGCGGATAAAGGTTCAGAAAAAAGGCGATGAATCATGCTGGATAACCTATTTCGCCAACAGAAATTTGTTTACATCTAACCAGTGGGTAAATGCATCGAACCAACGATTACTTGTCCGATTTGGATTGCCTAAACCAAAACCATGTCCCCCATTTTGGTATAAATGAAATTCAACCGGTCGGCCTGCTTTAAACCAAGAATCAATCACGCCAAATTGCGCATTAAATAAGAAGTCATCAGAGGCAATCACATTAAACATAGGCGGGGCGTTAGCAGGAACTTTTACGGGTCCCATTCCACCGTAGATTGGCCCAATAAATGCAAGTGTCATCGTTTTGGAATTTAGCGTTGCATGCATCGTGAGACCAGCTCCCGCAGAAAAGCCAATCATCCCAATTCGCTTAATATCCACGCCCCATTCGTTGGCATTTTTTATAATCATCGCATAGGCGGCTTCCGCATCTGCCAATTGATTAGAAAGATCCATTTGAGCCATAGGTGCAGGAGCATTGGTTTTAGAAGCATCATCGGATTTTGTTGGTGCCGGTCGTGGACGGTTCATCCATTCGGTGAAATCATCCAAAGAGGGAGCTGTTGGGAACAAACGGTATTTTAAAACAAATGCGGTTATGCCTTTTTTGGCAAGGGCCTCAGCGACTTCCCAACCTTCATTCCCCATGGAAAGCCAACGGTATCCCCCGCCGGGTGCAACAATGACAGCAGCTCCATTGGCTTTTCCTTTTTCAGGGAAAAATGGCGTTAACGTGGCTTGGGAAATATTTCTGGCCATCGGGTCACCCCACTGGCGAAACCAAGTCTCTGGAGCGGGTTGGTCCTTCACAGATCCTGTGCCCAAGGGAATTGCGTTAGGTTCTTTTGGCGCGTCCAATGGATATATTTTTCCATCCTGAGCAAAAGTATTCCACGCGAAGCAGGAAAGAACGAGTACGATCAATAGGGAGTAAGTTTTTTTCATGATTTTAACATAGGTTATTTTTGGGTAAAAGAGGGTACTAGAGTGAATCACAAGTTAAAAAGATAATTTAATTATGTTTTTATTCATGTAAATTTTTTCAAAAGGCTAATTAAGAATTAAATTTGCAGCCAAATGAACAAAGTAAAAATCCATACAAAAAATGAGCTTTTACATGTGCTTTCTGAGAACAGAGAGGCAATAAAATCATATGGAGTAAATAGCTTGGGTATTTTTGGTTCCTTTAGTAAAGAGACTAATACAGAAGAAAGCGATGTAGATTTGTTGGTTGATTTTGAGCCCAACAGAAAGAGCTTTGATAATTTCATGGATCTCAATTTCTTTTTGGAAGACCTATTCGGGAGAAAAGTAGAAATGGTTACCCCACAGTCATTGAGCAAGTTTATTGGTCCTCATATTTTAAATGAGGTTCAGCATGTCAGCCTCTAATATCGAATTGGTTCAATATATTCTTTTCTATTTTTATAATAATGCATGAAGAAAGTCTGCCGTATCTTTTAACCCAATTTTTCTAAAACTATCCAGTACTTGATATTCGTCCAAGTCTGGGTTTTTCTTGTGTGAAACCATTGTTTGAAATGCTTCCAAAGCAATTTCATGGTTTAGGTCAATGAGATCAGTTAAAAAATCATCTACATTTTTTGCGGTAATATTGAAACTATGTAAATAATCTAAAGGAAAGTGTTTTAAGTTATTAGTTACAATAATTCCTGCGTTTGATTTAATCGCCGCCGCTAATACATGGCGATCTTCTGAGTCAGGAAGTTGAAGTGTTTCAGTAATGGATTCATAGCCATGCACTAACGCACTAGGAAATGCCAAGTTCACATTATCAACGCGCTTTTCAATATCCGTTTCCGGCACATTTTTTCTTCGCATGACGCCCTTCCACTCCTCAAAAATATCAGGGCTCCATTTTGGTGTGTATAATTCAAAGTGGGCATACCACAAAAGTATATCCCGTGTTAGAATAGGATAAATAACATTGGTGTCTAGAAAGCAGGTAAACTTTACGCTATGAATCATATAGCCCGAGGTCTTCATCCATTTTCATCATCTCGATAATTCGCTTGCGTTGTTTGGAATACATTTGAGCCTTGTATTGAGCCACGTCTTCGTATTTAATCCGTCGATGCTTTCCTACTTTGATAAAGGGAATTTCTCCAGTTTCAAGTAAGGAAATTAAATGGGGCCTAGAGCATCCCAATAATTCGGATGCCGCCTGTGTGGTCATTTCTGTGGCAATGGGAACGATGGAAATAGGCTTCCCTTGACTTGTTGCTTTAAGAATGGTAGCTAATAACTTTAAAGCCTTTAAAGGAATTTTAATTTTTTCTTCCGTTTCTTCAATTTCAATTTCTGGATTCGCCGTATGAAGCGATTCCAAAGTAGCTGAAAGGGCAAGATATGACTCCTTTGCCATTCGCTGCTCCTCTTTAGTGGGCCTACTTAATTTTTCTTCGATTTCCATCTTATTTAAATCTTTTGCGAATTTAAATGAAATAATCGAATTATTCGAAATAAACGAAAATTATTAATGAATAATACTTCTCTTCATCAAATGTAGCACTCCATAAAAATTTAATTCCCTTTTTATTTTTAATTTCAAATTGATACTTATATTTTAGAGCCACTAAACTTTCTAAAACATTAATTCCTTATGAAAAAATTACTATTATCCATGATGTTTTTGGCAACCATGTTTGCATGCACATCACCAGAAACAAAAACCGCTGACGCGTCGTCTACCGACAAAGAGACGGGAACATTTACTTCACAAGACGAAAAGTCAAAAAAGGTAAAAGAACTTATTGAGGCCTACATGAATAATGATTCAACCAAAATTTATGAATATTATGTGGATACCGTTAAGATTTATGATCAAATGGGCAATCGCCAAGAAAATGGCAAAACGATTGCTAGTCCTGGTGGACGTTCAGGTTTTGCTGCCAATGAGCGCATGAACCATGATCTATTTACGGATATCAAATTAACGACCGATAACATTAAGTCCTTTGTATTTACAGATGGAAGAGTGCATTCTGGACTTTGGGGAATGTGGTCAGGAAAAGGGAAATATTCAAATCAAAATATTACAGTTCCTGTGCACCTTGTTTTTGTTTGGGAAGGGGATAAAGTAGTTCGTGAATACCGGTTTTTTGACCCAACGGCCTTGATCGCTGAAGTGGCAGCATCACAAAAAAAATAATACGAGTTTGTTTATTGGGTTTGAAAAATGTGGGGGCTTTTGGCCCCCTTTTTTTATCCCAATACATCCACTAACTCCATTTTTCAAAGAGCAACCCTTCCTCACCAAAAATGGGGTCTTTCTCTGGCATTTCCACCGCTGTTATCGCTTGTAAAATTTGCGCTCTTTCGCCCGGCTCCAAACCCGTTTTTAAATCCCAGGCATGTCCTTTGGGGTATCCGCCGACCATCTGGTAATTGGTATGTTCCGAAACCGAATAATGCCCCACACCTGCCGGAATAATGATTACATCGCCTGCATGTAAATGAAAAACTTGGCCATGAGCGCCACCAATTTTTAGAGAAACGCTACCCCAGCCTAATCCCAATACTTCGTGTGTATTGCTATGAAAGT
>CAIZMB010000085.1 GCA_903933935.1 uncultured Cytophagaceae bacterium | reverse complement strand
GGCAATTTTAGTTGCTGAAAAAGAAGAAATAAAATTAAAGGCTTTATTGGGAAAGGCTGAAGCACTTTCTGTTCAAAAGAAGTTTGAAGAAGCTATTCAAATTTATACGCCTTTAATGTCAAGTTCGAATAAATCGGAAGAGTTTGTACAAAAGATTCGAATTGGTTTAGCTTTTGCATATTTCAATACAAGAGAATTTAGTAAAGCAAATACCTTATTTAAGACGTATGTCGATCGTTTAAAGTTGACGCCAAATGCTAAAAACAATCCAACTATTTTGTTGAGGCTGGCTGATACTTATTTGGTCTCTCGAAAATATGAAGATGCGTTAAATTACTATAGCCAAGCCGCTGATATCGCAAAGACGGAAAAAGATTATGCCTTGTTTCAAAAGGGTATGACACTTATTTACTTAAATCGTGGTAATGAGGCTAGGGCAGCGATGAAACAAGTAAGACTTGGTTTCCCAGATTCTAAATTTGCGGATGAAGCATTTTATCAAGAGAATGTAATTTTGTTTAATGCCTCCAAATATTCCGAAGCCATACTTGGATTCACAGAAATAATTTCTGCCACAAAAGCGAGCGAATTTTTAGCTCAAGCTATCTTCAAAAGGGCTCAATCCTATACGAATAGCGATAAATTTGATTTGGCTATCCAAGATTACAAAAGAATCGTCAATGAATTTACGACGGAAAAAATTGCCAAAGATGCTTTAGTTGGCCTACAGGAGAACTTAATTAAAGTAGGTAAACCTGAGGAATTTGGGCAAGTTTTAGATACCTATCAAAGTACCAACAAATCAGAGTCTGAAAATGATGCCATCGATTTAAAATATGGAGCGGCGAGAGCCATTTATGAAGGAAAGAAATTTGACAAAGCAATTAGTTCATTAACGGATTTTATTGCCAAGTATCCCACAAATGAAAATATTGTAGAAGCTAACTACCTAGTGGCAGATGCAGCAGACAAAATAAATGATACATTAACTGCCATACAATATTATCAAAAAGTGATAGATCAAAATGAACACCCACAAGTAAATAAAGTTATTTTGAGGGCTGCTGAATTATCATTGGGTCAAAAAAAATATTCTGAGTCCATTCATTTTTACCGCTTGTTTAAGGCGAAAAATGCGGAAGTAGACCAACAAACCATGGCCATGAATAAAATCATTGCTATTACATATGAGGCTAAAAATGTGGATTCCATTGCTACATTATTAAACGAATTAGAACCATTAAGCAATATCACAAATGAAGAAAAAGCTAAGTTGACCCGCTCATTAGCCGATATGTTTAGCAGTGATTCAACCCAAATTGCCTCTAAAAGACAATGGCTAACCAAAGTAATTACCTTAGATAAAAATGAAATAGGAGCGGAAGCGCAATATGAATTAGCCTTATTATTAAGTGGAGAAGGTAAGTTTAAGGAGTCAAACGATATGATTACCACTAAGTTCAAGAACGAATTTGCGGAAGCGTCAGACGCGGTGATTGGTAAATCTTACATTCTATTAGCAGAGAACTTTGTTTCCTTAAAGAATTTACCACAGGCTAAGGCCATTTTAAAATCGGTCATCGACAATTCAAGTGATACGTCGGTCATCGAATTAGCTAAAAACAAATTAAAAAGTCTACCCATTAAGTAATGAATATGACAATCCAACTCAAAAAGACCACATTATTCATCGGCTTATTGTTCATACTCGTAGGTATGCAATCGATCGTATATGGCCAGCAAAAAAAAGAGGGCAATATTCAGAATGATGATATAATTTTAGAAAAAGAGCGTAAAATAGAACTCAAACCTGAAATATCCAGGAATTTCGAAGCCTTAGAAGAGGTTGAAAATACCAATAAAGGCAGGAAAATGAAGTATGAATTTGTTGAAAGAAAATGGGAGGTAAAAAGTCCGGCTATTTTAACGACATCTATTATAGGTCCAAGAGAAGGGGATGAATTAGTTTCGTCATATGGACCCAAGTTTAAAAATATGATTAAAATAGGAGCAGGTAATTATGGACATACGTTAATTAATGGACATTTTGGACTATCTCCCAAAGAGAATCAATATCAAGGCATTTACGTGAATCATGATGCAAATAGAAGAGGTCCTGTGGGTACAGCATTTTCAGCACGAAATGAAAATGAGGTTAAACTATATAGTAAAACATTCACAGGTAATTATTTATTGGATGGTTCCATAGGCTTTAAAAGAACGGAAGCCAATTTTTACGGAAGAGATGAAAAGAAATTCACCGGAAATTTAAATGATTTAAATATTGTCTACAACAAATTCCATTATACGGGTAGTATCGGAAATGCACAAAAAGATGCCAAATACGATTATACGGCTACTTCTGGATTGAATTACTTGTCGACTAGTTTTGAGAATAGGGAATGGATATGGGAAAGCAAAATCCAGTCGGTGTTACATGTAACAGATCAAATTTCTGCTTATTTGAATGGAGATATGACACTATCTGAAATAACCACGAGTACTACGAACAACCGACGCGAATTGTATAGGATTCGTCCTAGTTTTAATTATAAAAATAATCGTGTATCCGTAAATGCTGGAATTAACATATCGAACGAAAAGGATAAAAACCTATCTATAAATCAAACAAGACTATTTCCAGTAGTCAAATTAGATGTTAAGCCAACAGATTTTGTTCATATTTTTGCTGGATTTGGTGCTGATACATATTTTAATTCGATGAATCAGTTTGTATCTGAAAATAATTGGATGGCCAATAATATCACGTTAAAAAACACCATTCAGTCGAGTAATATTTATGGGGGTATTAAGGGTTCTAATGAGCGTAATTTTGATTTTGAAATCAAATTTGGGTATTCAGAATATAGTAATTTAGGATTTTTTATGGCGACAAAAGCTGATTCATCACGTTTTGATGTGGCTTATGCAGGAGGTGACAAAAAAGTCCAAGTGGTTAATTTATCCGGTCAAATTAATTATCAAATTTTTGATAAGATATTATCCATCTTAAAATATGATTTCAATACCTATGAAAATTTAGGCGCACTAGAAAAGCCTTTTCATAAACCGGCGATGAATTTATCTTTCACTAACTCGATAACATTTAAAGATAAAATTATTGTTTCGCCTGATGTATTTTATTTAGGAGGTTTATATGGATTTAATCCACGAACTGAATTGTCTATTAAGATGCCTGATATTGTTGACCTTAACTTAAAAGTGAATTATTTAATCACTAAAAAATTCAATGCATCGGTCAGTGCCAATAATATTTTAGGAAAAAGTTATGAACGCTATTTATTTTATCCTCAACAAAGCTTAAATTACACGGTGGGAGTAGCTTATTCATTTTAGTTATGCAAAATATTGATTTTATTCTGGCGATTGAATCTTTGCTTTTAGAGCATGATTGTGTGATTGTACCCAATTTTGGGGGATTCGTGATCAATGTACAGGATTTTAAATTTGACGAAAAAGAGGCTATTATTCATCCAAGAAAAAAATCCATCGCATTTAATGAACGATTAAAATCAGATGATGGGATATTGGCGATGCATATTGTTAAGCAAAATGTTATTTCTCAAAAAAAGGCATTTGAATTAGTAGCAGCTTTTGGAAAAGAAATGAAAGAAGGTTTAATAAATAATCAGCCATTGGCCTTCGGAAATTTAGGAACTTTCTCTTTGACGGAAGAATCTAAAATAGTATTCGAACCTAATCAGACGTTTAATTATGATTTAGACCAATTTGGTCTTTATTCAGTGTCGACAGGAGCTAGAAAAAAACCTGTTTTAGTTGAGGCACCAGTCGAAAAATCTCTTGAAGATCTTCCAATGCAGACAAAAGAGGAGGTTGAGGAAGTGCAACAGCCAAGAAAAATTACCTCGAAATTTTATGCCTATATACTATTAGCGTTTATCATTGGCGGAATGGGAGCGTATATTTTAACAGAACCTAATTCAAAATTTGTAAATAGTTCATTTTCGCCTTTGACCATACGTATTAAAAAAGAACAAAAGCAAGAAAAAATTCTAACGACGAAAAATGCTATTGCACCTACTAAAACAGCAAATTTAGGGGTTAAAGAAGAGGTTAAATCGGAAAATGAAGCGGTGAAATCAGCTATTGTTCCAGCGAATACTGAAATTGAAAATCACATCTTCTTAGTTGCAGCTAGTTTTAAAACCTTGGAAAAAGCGGAATTAGGGAAAGCTGAACTTGTTCAGAAAGGTTTTCAGGAGGCAACCATCTTGCCTAAGCTAGAAAATGAAACCTATTATAGGATTAGTTTGGGTAGTGCAAAAAATATGGATTTGGCATATTTAGAAGCTGCCAATTTGAAAAGAGATAAGAAAATAGACATTTGGGTGTTTAAAAAAGATTAATATGAATGTTAGTTACCAAGCTCAAAGAGAATTAGAACGTAAAAACCAAGTGAAAGCATTGGTTATTACGATCATATTCAATGGTTTGCTTTTTTTACTTATTTGGTCAGTAAAAATTTGGAATGAAAATCCGAATGCTCCCGTATTGTTGGAACCTGAGGGATCAAAAGGAGAAATCTCTTTTGAGCAAGAGGCTCCAAGTCCTAAATTAGAAGAAAAGAAAGAAATAATTCAATCGGAGACCGATGTGGTCCAACAAAATACCGTTCCTCCAATTACAAGCAATGTAGAAAGCCCGGTTACTGTAAAGGCTGCGGTTGTGCCGCCGCCTAAAGAAGTTGTTCCTGAAGAACCTGTGGTCGATTTAAATCTTACGCTGGGTAAAAGAACGTCTAAATCTACTTCCTCTGGAACTGGTACTGGTGCAGGTTTAGGCAAAGGGGGATCTGGAGGAGGAACTGGATCAGGAAATGGTAGTGGATCGGGAGGCAGTGGATCAGGGTCAGGTGATAAGCCAATTGCTCAAAACTGGACTTTCCCTACTTCAGTCATCAGCTCGATTGACAATGGAAATGAAACAGGTGAAATTACATTCTTTATTCGTGTGAATGAAAAAGGCCTTGTGACCGAAATTCGGATTGAAAAGACTAATGTAAAATTATCTCTGGCTGAAAGATACAAGAAAGCAATCAAGGGAGCCAAATTCCAGCCTAAAGATGAAGGAAAAAGGGAAGGAGCTAGTGGCTTAAAAACGATTCGAATAGTTCCAACCAATTAATTCTTTTTGGCCTAAGAGATGACCTATGATGAGGTAATCCATTTTTTATATAATTCCCTGCCTGTATTTCATAGGGAAGGGAAAAAAGCATATAAGCCGGGTTTAGATAACATTGCCTCATTATGTGCTCAATTAAATGATCCACATCATGCCTTTAAATCCTTGCACATAGCAGGGACTAATGGAAAGGGAAGTTCATCTCATTTCATCGCTTCAATTTTACAGGAGCATGGATTCAAGGTAGGTTTATATACCTCACCACATTTAAAATCATTTACAGAAAGAATTAAAATTAATGGGAAAGAAGTTTCAAAAGAATGGGTTACCTCTTTTGTAAGTGATAAAAAAAATATCATCCAGGAGGTTAGTCCATCTTTTTTTGAATGGACGGTCGCCATGGCATTTTGTTATTTTAAAGAACAACAAGTGGACTGGGCCATCATTGAAACGGGATTAGGGGGAAGACTAGATTCCACCAACATCATTATGCCGTTAGGATGTTTAATTACTAATATTGGGTATGATCACCAGGATATTTTAGGAAATTCATTAGGAGAAATTGCCAACGAAAAAGCGGGAATAATTAAGCTAGGGACACCGGTGACCATCAGTGAATTTCAACCCGAAATTTCAGGTATTTTTATAGATAAAGCGAAAGAAAACCAGGCAGTCATCCAATTTGCAAAAGAAGAAAATACATTAATAAAAGTTTCTAGGGGACATACCTTAGACATGGAAGTGGAAAGTAAGCATTTTGGTAAATTCAAAATTGCCAGTCCATATGTTGGGACCTATCAAATCCATAATATATTGGGTGTTTTGGCATGGTGTGGCCAATTGGCATCCATGGGGATTATCGATTTGAAAAAGGATATAATTGAATTGGGAATAAAAAATAGTCGGATAAATACCCAATTAAAAGGCCGATTTGAAATGATTAGCAATGATCCTAAAGTAATCGCGGATACAGCCCACAATGAAAGTGGCATTCGTTTATTAATGGATCAGATAAAAAGCGAGTTAATCGGTGATTTATGGATCATATTAGGCATGGTGGCCGATAAGGATCTAGATTTAGTTTTACAAATATTGCCCAAAAATGCCGATTATATCTTTTGTGAACCACATAATCCTAGATCATTAAAAGCTTCCAATTTATTATCCATTGCTCAAAAAAATGGATTAATGGGAACTGCTATCAAGGATGTGAATGAAGCTATAGCATTTGTCAAAAATAAAATGAAACAAGATGATTTAATCTTGGTCACCGGAAGCACCTATTTAATAGCAGAAATAGACGAAATAAGTTAGTGGGTAGAAATAAGAATATAAAATATGAGTGGGCTGAGACATTAAATAATGTCATTCAGCATACAAAACCTCACTTTGGCCAACAAAAAGGGCAATGGAATACGAAGCAATTTTTAAATAACAATCCCATAGTTTTGGAATTAGGTTGTGGAAGGGGTGAATATACCAATGGATTAGCCAAAATATTTTTAGATAAAAATTTCATTGGTGTTGACATTAAAGGGGATCGTTTGGCAGCAGCTGGTTTAGTGGCCCAACGAGAAAACCTAAACAACGTAGCATACCTAAGAATCATGATGCAATACATCGATGATTTTTTTGAAGAAAATGAAGTAGATGAAATTTGGCTTACTTTCCCTGATCCAAGACCGAAAGACCGAGACGAGAAAAAAAGATTAACACATCCCAATTTTTTAAATAAATATAAGAAGGTATTAAAACCTGATGGAATTCTCCATCTCAAAACAGATTCCGCTCCTTTTTTTGATTATTCGAAAGACAGTTTACCGGCGAATAAATTTGAAATCATCGCTAGCACAAATGACCTATATGAATCAACATGGAATAAAGATCATTTTGGAATCAAAACAAGGTTTGAGAAAATATTTCACGAAAAAGGATTTCCGATTAAATACCTAAGGGCTATAAATAAAAAAGAGGTCTAATTTCTTAGACCTCTCAATTTTATCACTATTTGATTTCTAACCAACGCGAGCAATTAAATCTGCTGCACGAGAAGAATAACCAAACTCATTATCGTACCAACCTACAACTTTAACTAAATTTCCCATTGCAGTAGTAAGATTAGAATCTAATATGCATGAATGCGAGTTTCCAATAATATCGATAGAAACAATCTCATCAGTTGTATATTCTAATATCCCTTTCATTGGGCCATCAGCTGCTGCTTTTAAAGCTGCATTAATTTCAGCAACAGTAGCGTCACGCTTTAACAAAGCTGTAAAATCCGTAACTGAACCATCTGGAGTAGGAACACGCATAGCGTTACCATCTAATTTACCTTTCAAATGGGGTAAAACTAAACCAACTGCCTTAGCGGCACCGGTAGAAGTAGGTATAATTGAATATGCTGCTGCACGAGAACGACGTAAATCAGCATGAGGAGCATCTTGCAAATTCTGATCTGCTGTGTAAGCATGAACAGTAGTCATAAATCCTTTTTCAATTCCAAAAGTATCATCTAAAACCTTAGCCATTGGAGCTAAGCAATTAGTCGTACAAGAAGCATTTGAAATAATGGTCATCGAATCTGTTAAAGTTTCATCATTAACACCTAAAACTACAGTTGGAATATCACCCTTAGCAGGAGCAGAGATAATAACTTTACGAGCTCCAGCTGTCAAATGCTGTCCAGCACCATCTTGATCAATGAATCTACCAGTAGATTCTAAAACAACATCTATTCCTAAAGAAGCCCAAGGTAATAATTTAGGATCACGCTCAGCAAAAGACTTAATTGCTTTACCATTAACTGTGATGCTATTCGCATCAGAACTAACAGTACCATTGAAACGACCATGTACTGAATCATATTTCAATAGATGTGCCAAAGTTGCATTGTCAGTTAAATCATTGATAGCAACAATTTCAACATTTTCCTTTTCAAGCAATCTGCGAAAAGTAAGCCGACCTATGCGACCAAAACCATTAATAGCTACT
>CAIZMB010000084.1 GCA_903933935.1 uncultured Cytophagaceae bacterium | reverse complement strand
TTATATTTAATTTAAAAAAAAAGTAAAAATATTTTCATTTCTCTTGCATACAATATAATTATTTATACATTTGACCACTTAAAAGATTTAACATATCATTAATTTCGACATTCTCCTCTAGTTTCTCCTCTGATTTTCCAGGTTATTGATTCTATTTAAAGTTTGTCGGCTTACATGATTTTATCTCTCGAGGGTATTAATATTTTTAACATTTTTTTTATGCAAACTGGTAAAGTAAAATTTTTCAACGAGACGAAAGGTTTCGGATTCATCGTTGATGATCAAACAGGTGAAGACATTTTCGTACACGTAACTGGCCTTACAGGTGTTACAATCCGCGAAAATGATTCAGTATCTTATGAAGTTACTGATGGAAAGCGTGGAGCAAACGCTATCAACGTAAAGAAAATCTAATTTTCTTGCGTTTTTTTGATTAGAGCAAATCAGGATTAAACAATATATGTAGGATTACCTATTGAAGATTGCAAAATTGATCTCTAGTTGAAGAGAAAAAAAAAGCCCTCAGAAATGAAGGCTTTTTTTATTTTACGTGGTTCGCGTTACTAAACGAATCGAATACTATTTCTAAAGTTAAATGGCTTTAATTTAATCGAGTCAAACTTAGGCCAAAAACAAATTAGGAAATCCAAGCGGCAACTTCCTCTTTTGTCGGCATCGAAGAATCAATCTTCAATTTCTTTCTCATTCCACCTAGATCATTAAAAACTTTATTTGGATTGGCTTCTTTCAAAGCGTCCAAAGTCAAAATTCCCATTTTCTGTAATGCTGGAATCCAAATTTCAGGGACTCCTGCGTTGATAAAATCTTGATCAGAAGATACTTCTTTCATGATTTCAGGACGCATTTGAGGGAAAAACAAAACCTCTTGAATCGAGGATTGATTCGTCATCAACATGGTCAATCGGTCTATTCCGATCCCAATACCCGAAGTGGGCGGCATGGCATACTCCAATGATCGGATAAAATCATAATCCATCGCCATTGCCTCATCATCGCCTTTTTCCGCTAATTTAAGTTGGTCCTCAAACCGCTCTTTTTGATCAATCGGATCATTTAATTCGGAATAAGCATTTGCAATTTCTTTGCCATTCACAAATAGTTCAAAGCGTTCTACCAAACCCTCCTTTGATCTATGTTTTTTCGTCAACGGCGACATCTCAACAGGGTAATCAATGATGAAAGTAGGCTGAATTAAATTAGCCTCTACTTTCTCACCAAAAAGTTCATCGATCAATTTGCCTTTGCCCATCTGAGCATCCACTTCCATCCCAAAAGACATACATTTTGCCCTTAATTCATCTTCAGAAAGCGCATCTACATTCACTCCAGAGTATTTCAAAATAGCTTCTGAAATACTTAAACGAGGATAAGGCCCAGCAAATTCAATAAGATTTTCTCCCACTGAAATTTTTGTTTGGCCATGTAAGGTCAACGTGACCTTTTCAAAAATTTCCTCGGTCAAATTCATCATCCAATGGTAATCTTTGTAGGCCACATAGAATTCTAATGAAGTAAATTCAGGGTTATGAGTTCTGTCCATCCCTTCATTTCTAAACATCTTACCAAACTCATATACGCCATCAAATCCACCTACAATCAAACGCTTCAAATAAAGTTCATTGGCAATGCGCAAAAACAATGGCATATCCAATGTATTATGATGCGTTTTAAAGGGTCTCGCAGAGGCTCCCCCATGAACAGATTGTAAAACAGGTGTTTCCACTTCTAACCAACCCCTTTGATCAAACATCGACCGCATCGTCGAAATGATCTTGGCGCGTTTGACAAAAATATCTTTAATGGAAGGATTAACAATTAAATCAACATATCGCTGACGATACCTCATTTCAGGATCAGAAAAGGCATCATACGTTTGACCATCTGCTTCTTTCACCACAGGAAGTGGCTTTAAAGCTTTGGATAGTAAAGTAAATTCACGCACATGTACCGATATCTCCCCTACTTGGGTCGTAAATGCATACCCCTTTATACCTATAATATCGCCAATATCTAGAAGGCGTTTAAAAACAGTATTGTATAATGTTTTATCCTCTCCTGGACATAAATCATCTCTTCTAAAATACAATTGAATTCGCCCATTCGCATCTTGTAATTCAGCAAATGAAGCATTTCCCATGATGCGAAATCCCATTAACCTACCAGCTAAACTAACTTCTTGGAAATTATTTAATTCAGGTTTATACTCGGCCAAAATCTGAGAAGAATAATGGCTAACCAAAAATTCGGCTGCAGGATAGGGATCGATTCCCATGCCAATAAGTTCCTGTCTTTTTTGACGTCTCAATAATTCTTGCTCACTTAATATCATGCTACATTTATATTTTCAAAGGGCAAAAATAGCCAAATCATTTGGCAAATAAAACTGCTAGACGAGTTAGCTAAAAACTTAAAACTTGTTAATAAAATTAGAGACCTTAAACAATTGAGTACATTTTTACGTTAAATTCGCACATTCAAAAACCATACTCACAATAAATAAAAGATCCTTATAAATGAAAAATCAATTAAAATCCTATGTAGTCATTGCGCTTTTATCCAGTGGAATTTCTTTAGGCGCATTTCAATTATTTAATTTGGGTTCAAAAAATACATTAGGCGAAGTTCCTTCTGCATTTACAAACACAGTCTCGAGCATCAATGTCCCCGGTAATCCAGGAGAATTTACATATGCTGCCGAAAAATCAACCCCTGCCGTGGTTCATATTAAAACTAAAATGGAACAGAAATCACGCCAACAATTTTCAAGTCCCTTTGATGATTTATTTGGTGGATTTGGCGATCCATTTGGCGGTGGTGGCGGAGGTCGTAGGCAATCACCCCAACAACAAGAGGCTTCAGGATCTGGCGTAATCATTAGCGCTGACGGATATATTGTTACCAATAATCACGTAGTAGCTGAAGCCAGTGAGATTTCAGTGATCTTGAATGATAAAAGAGAATTTAAAGGAAAGGTTATTTCAACGGATCCTTCTTCTGACTTAGCTGTCATTCAAATTAAGGCGAGTGGCCTTCCTTTCCTCACTTTTGGAGATTCAGATGCATTGAGAGTTGGAGAGTGGGTATTAGCCGTTGGGAATCCATTTAATTTAGAATCAACCGTCACAGCGGGGATTGTATCTGCCAAAGGTCGCCAGAATATCATCGATCGCGATGGGGACATTAACCCATTAGAATCATTTATCCAAACAGATGCCGCAGTTAATCCTGGAAATTCTGGAGGTGCACTTGTCAACTTAAAAGGCGAGTTGATCGGTATTAATACTGCC
This sequence comes from uncultured Cytophagaceae bacterium, assembly GCA_903933935.1. GTDB lineage: Bacteria > Bacteroidota > Bacteroidia > Cytophagales > Spirosomataceae > Aquirufa. Next base: position 50,669 of record CAIZMB010000084.1, on the reverse strand, counting down.
ATTTATTCACGTACTGGCCAATTTGCGGGATATTCATTTGCGGTACCCGTGAGTATTGTCAAAAAAGTTTCAGGGGATTTAATCAAATATGGCAATGTTCAGAGAGGTTTCCTTGGGGTTAATATCCTAGAAGTAAACTCGAAATTAGTGGATGAAAAAGATCTTAAAGTAAAAGACGGAGTCTATGTAGGTGGATTTGCTGAAAACTCTGCAGCGAAAGATGCCGGAATTAAAATCAATGATGTGATCATGAAAATTGACGGTGTGGATACAAAATCAACTGCCAAACTTATGGAGATTGTTGGCAGAAAAAGACCCGGTGAATCATTAAATGTTTCTGTAAATCGCGACGGTCAGATTAAAGAGTTCAATGTAACCCTAAAGAATAAAGATGGAAATACTTCCATACTTAAAGGAGACATCGGCGAAACGTATAAATCAGAGTTCTTAGGCGCCAAATTTGGTTCTTTAAGCAGCGCGGATAAAGAAAAGTTTAAGCTGAGTTCGGGGGTTAAGGTGGTTGAAGTTACCGCTGACGGTAGATTAGAAATGTATGGTTTATCCAAAGGATCCATCATTACCAAAATAAATGATAAGGCCGTAAATAGCCCTAAAGAAGCTACGGAATTATTAGAAGCCAGAAGAGGTCGAATTAAATTAGAAGGAATTGACGTTGATGGATCTAGATTTATCTACGTGCTTTAAACAGAGATTTCCAAAATATCTTCTCTTAAACAAAAAACCCGAAGCAAATGCTTCGGGTTTTTTAATGCATTAAATGCGATCCTTAAGATTTATATAAAACTTGTTTTACTGCTTTAATCGTTCTTTCTACACTTGGTAAAATCTCTTCGATTAACGTAGGCGCGTAAGGCAAAGGTAAGTCACGTGAATTCACGCGAATCACTGGAGCATCTAAGAAATCAAAGGCCCAACGTTGTAAATGATACGCAATTTCAGAGGAAATAGCCGCTAATGGATTTGCTTCCTCCACAACTACACAACGATTGGTTTTTTTAACTGACTCTACTACGGTTAAATAGTCAATAGGGCGAACACTGCGTAGATCAATCACCTCGACCGAAATTCCTTGTTTCTCCAACTCTTCTACCGCAGGCATCACCACACGAGATAACATTTTACCGAAAGTCACTAGAGTGACGTCTTTACCCGCTTTAACTATATTAGCCTTCCCAATCGGAATTAAATATTCTCCGTCAGGCACTAAGCCTTTATCTCCATACATCACTTCAGATTCCATAAAAATGACCGGGTCATTATCACGAATGGAAGCTTTTAATAAACCTTTTGCATCTGCTGGATTGGAGGGCACAACCACCTTTAAACCAGGCGTATTAGCAAACCAATTTTCAAAATTAGATGAATGCTGGGATGATAACTGACCCGCATTTCCAGTCGGTCCTCGAAAAACAATCGGGCAAGAATATTGCCCACCGGACATGGACATTATTTTTGATGCCGAATTGATAACTTGATCAATGGCTACCAATGAAAAATTGAACGTCATAAATTCTACAATAGGTCTTAACCCATTCGCAGCAGCACCTACTGCAATCCCTCCAAATCCCAATTCAGCTATCGGTGTGTCAATCACACGTTCCGGACCAAACTCATCCAACATCCCTTGGGAAACTTTATAGGCCCCATTATATTCAGCCACCTCTTCTCCTAAAAGGAAAACATTTGAATCGGTTCGCATTTCTTCTTGCATGGCTTCACGCAAGGCTTCTCTAAATTGAATTTCTCTCATAATGATAAATTAAGTATGCAACCTAATCGGCAGCAAAATTAGGCAAGAAAATGCATACAACAAAACCAAAATTAGGTTTCTCATGCTCCCAATTTGATAAATTCTAGGTATTTTTGATAATATTTAGAATTTTCACCCAAATGACTGTTAAAATAGCTCCCATTTCTGAATCATTGGCCACTTTTTTGGCCCAAAACGAATATTCGCATATCGCTATTTTGGTCGATGAGTTTACAAACAAATATTGTTTGCCTATCATTCAAGATTTGTTGCCTTTAAATTTTACCAAAATTCTGATTAAATCTGGTGAGCACCATAAAAATTTAACTACCTGTGAGCAAGTTTGGGACCGAATGACCAAGACAAATATGGATCGACATAGTCTGTTGGTCAATTTAGGCGGCGGAGTCATTGGTGATTTGGGAGGTTTTTGTGCCTCCACTTACAAAAGAGGAATCGATTTCATACAAATTCCGACCACATTATTAGCGCAGGTAGATGCGAGTGTGGGGGGCAAATTGGGCATCGACTTTCACGGACTTAAAAATCATATTGGTGTTTTTCAATTACCAAAAACGGTTTTAAATGACCCAAAATTCATTGATACCTTATCGATCCAACAAAAAAAATCTGGCTTTGCTGAAATTATCAAACATTGTTTAATTCGCGATGAAAAGGAATGGAGTTCGATACGCCAACAAAGTTTCGAGGAATTGGATTTATCAAAATTAATTGCTCATTCAGTTGCGATCAAAGAAGCGGTTGTTTTAGAAGATCCAAAGGAAGCGGGCTTACGTAAAATCTTAAATTTTGGACATACCTTAGGACATGCCATTGAGACCTATTTATTAGATAAAGGAAAAAGGAAAATTTTACATGGAGAGGCGATTGCGATCGGCATGATTGTAGAAGCATTTATTTCCCATCAACGCGAATTAATTAGCCTAAAAGAACTAGAAGAAATAGAATCTTATTTGTTTGAAAATTATGGTCGAGTCAAATTACACCCAGAAGAAATTTCAAAAATTATCGCATTAACTGCTCAAGATAAAAAGAATAAAGGCAAAGAAATTCGCTTTTCGTTGTTGACCGGAATAGGCGATTGTGGATATGATATCCCAGTTAGTACTTCGGAAATGAAGAAGGCCATTCAATATTACTTGAATTAATTATTCGATTACCTGAGGTACTTTAAAATATTGCTCGTTCGTATCCGGCCCCAAAGCCAACGCTTTTTCCTTAGGCAAATCTTGCTTAGCCACATCTTCTCGAAATTGATTCATGGCCGGAGTCATATGAACTAAAGGTTCTACATAATCTGTATTCACCGCATTAAGTGCTTCCATCCAATCCAGTACCTTGTTGATAGATTCTTGCATCGGTTCGATTTCATTGGGGTTTAACTCCAACCGAGCTAAATGGGCAATCTTTAAAACATCTTCCTTATTTACTTTCATTGTCTTTCTGAGTTAACTTTTTATCATCTGGCATTTCCTTGTCCAAAAAGGAATTTAATTGGTCGCGATCCATCGAAGAAATAATTTGACCAAATGAATCAATTTTCATTTCAAAACCTTCCAAATTAGGATGTACTTTAGGTTTTTTTTCGATCGGCTTGATTATTTTTTTTGCCATTTTATCTTTTATTGAAGGCATCTATTGCGTGATTAAGCCGAAGCAAAACTTGCTGTTTACCCCACAATTCCATTGAGATCATCAAATCAGGTCCTGCCCCATTTCCACTTAAAGCTACACGTAACATTTGCATCACTTTTCCCATTTTGATACCGGCCTCTTCTAATTTCACATGAATGAACGACTTGATGGATTCAGCTTCCCAAAGCTCCAAACCTGGCAAACTTTCCTGTAAAACTTGTAAGCCCTTCTGAGACTCCTCATTCCATTTATTTTGCACGACCCCCTCCTCGTAGTTGGTAGGTAATTCCGTAAACTCCTTCACTTTTTCACCCAATTCCTGAGGAAAAGTAATCCGATCTAAAAATAAATGCACAAATGATTCTGCTTCTTTTTTAGGCAAATCGGGTAAATATTGAACAGCTAGAGTACTAACATCCTGTAATTTAAGGTATTGCTCATTAAACCATTTGGCTTTATTTACATCAAATTTAGCCCCTGCCTTGTTGATTCTTTCTAAAGAAAAAGCAGAAATCAAATCATCTAATGAAAATAATTCCTGTTCTGTTCCTGGGTTCCAACCTAAAAAGGCCAAGAAATTAATCATCGCCGCTGGAAGGTATCCCTCTTGCTTAAAGCCCTTTGAAATAGTTCCTGTTTGTGGATCCTTCCATTCTAAAGGAAAGACAGGAAATCCACCTAAATCCGCATCTCGTTTAGAAAGCTTTCCATTCCCTTCCGGCTTTAGTAATAGGGGTAAATGGGCGAATTGCGGTAGCTGCCAGCCAAAAGCCTGGTACAATAATATATGCAATGGGGCTGATGGAAGCCATTCCTCTCCACGAATCACATGTGTGATTTCCATAATATGGTCATCTACGACATTGGCTAAATGGTAGGTTGGCATGCCATCCGACTTCATTAAAACTTTGTCATCGATGCTGGACGTATGAACATGAACCCAATCGCGAATACTATCTTGGAATCGTATTTCTGCCTTTGCTGGAACTTTTAATCGAATTACATATGGAGTCCCAGAAGCAATCATCTCGCTTATTTCCTGCTCAGACATAGACAAAGAATTCTTTAATTTCACTCTTGTCAAAGCATTATATTGAAACGCACTTCCTTTGCTTTCGTAGATTGCGCGCATCGCATCCAACTCCTCAGAGGTGTCAAATGCATAATATGCTTTTCCGGAATTGATTAATTCGTCTGCATACACTTTATATATTGCCTTACGCTCGCTTTGTCGATAAGGTTCATGCGGACCGCCTACCCCTATTCCCTCATCGGGCATAATTCCCAACCACTTTAACGAATCTAAAATATAGTTTTCTGCACCTTCAACAAAGCGGGTTTGATCCGTATCTTCAATGCGTAATATAAAAGTACCCCCTAATTTATGGGCTAATAAGTAATTATATAAAGCGGTTCGAACCCCTCCAATATGTAAAGCACCTGTGGGACTTGGGGCAAATCGAACTCTTAATTTTTTAGACATATATTTTTATTTATAGGCAATGCAAGAAATCTCAACACGAACATTTTTGGGCAAACGAGCCACTTCAACGGTCTCACGAGCCGGTGGATTTGCCGTAAAATACTGGCCATATACTCCATTGATTTGACCAAAATGATTCATATCCTGGATAAAAATCGAACATTTCACCACTTGTTCAAATGAATAACCCGCCTCTTTTAAAATATAACCCAAGTTTTTCATGACTTGATCCGTTTCTTCTTCAATGCTTGCGCCAGATTCAAAGGCCGAAAGGGCAATTTGACCAGACACATATAAAGTACCATTCACCTCAACAGCCTGTGAATATGGACCGATGGGAGCAGGAGCGTCTGATGATAAAATTATTTTTTTTGTCATATCTTTGAAATGAAATGCAAGTTACCAAAATCACCTCATTTATAATAAACAAAAAAGGAATCTTCTTTATGTTGATTTCCTCTCTTTGCTTTGCATCTATGTCGGCCATGGCCAAGGATTTAAGTGAAAAGTTTTCCTCGGTGCAATTAGTATTTTTCAGAAGTGCTGTAGGTCTCCCCTTTTTATTTACGAGTTTATGGCTTAAACCTGCCGTCCAAAAAGGGGGTAAATTGTATTTCATAATTCTACGCGGCATTCTGGGAGCCTTTACTTTGTACTGTTTATTTTATACACTGGAACACCTGAGTTTATCATTGACAAATACCTATGGCCAAGCATTTCCATTGTTCATCGCCATTTTTAGTTTTTTCATATTTCCCACTGAAAAATTATCTCGCCAACAAATCATGTATTTGCTTATCGGCTTTTGTGGAATAATTCTGATTTTTAGGCCGGAGACCAACGGCACATTGCTCCATCATAGTACGGGTATTATTTATGCCATTGGAACGGCATTGGGATACATTGCGATCAAAGAGGCGCAAAAATACTACGATTCTAGGTGGGTGGTTATTTCATTCATGGGTGCAGGGCTCATCGCCTCCATTCTTTCGTTATCCTTTGGGACATTTACGGATCTTCCCAATAGTTTTCTGACAGGAAAGTGGATCGAGCCGAGTGCCAACGAATGGCTGCTCGCTTTAATTATGGGCCTTTTAGCACTAGGCGTACAATATTTTACTACTCAAGCTTTGTTAAATGAAAAAACAAGTATCGTGGGGGCCATTGGAAATAGCAGTGTCTTATTTTCCATCTTGATCGAAATAATTTTGGGCCATGGCTTTCCAAGTCCTATCGTGTGCCTCGGAATTAGCTTAGTCGTATACGGCAGTTATCAGGTAAGCAAAGGAGATAAAAATCAAGATTCCGAAGTCTCAAAAAGCAATTAGTTTTCAGCTTTAATATCAGCGTCCATCGATTAAATGGCATTAAGCAATTTCTTTAGCAATAGACACATAAAAAATCCCCCTGGAATACAGGAGGATTTAAAATTTTCACTCACAAGGATTTTAATTTCCTATGAATTATTTATGCAGTTGCCGAGTTCATTACTTCAGTTTGCTTACGAATTGATTCAGAATGAATCAATTTAAACAACTCTTCAACAAATTCAGGATATAAAGCTAAACCTTTGGCTTGGTTTGCACGATCACTATGAAGTTGCTTCCAACGATCTAATTGCAAAACAGCTACATTATTATCGCGCTTGTACTCACCTAATTTTTCTACTACGGCCATGCGAGCAGCTAAAACTTCTAATACTTCACGGTCAATGTTATCAATTTTCTCACGAAGGCTAGCTAATTCATCTGAAAAATCAGCGCCGTAATTTGCATTACGTACATCTAATTCACGTAACATCTCACCTAATTTCTCCGGGGTAACTTGTTGGGATGCATCAGACCAAGCCGCATCTGGATCTCTGTGCGTCTCGATAATCATACCATCATAATTTAAATCAAGTATTCTTTGAGACAATTCCATCAATAAAGCACGCTTTCCAGCCATGTGAGATGGATCACCGATCAATGGCATTTGAGGGAATAGACGTTTTAACTCCACAGCCATAGCCCACATAGGTGAATTGCGGTATTTCGTTTCTTGCGCATTTGAGAAACCACGGTGAATCGCACCTAATTTCTTAATGCCAGAACCTTGAAGACGCTCAAATGCACCTACCCAAAGAGCTAAATCTGGATTAACTGGGTTTTTAACTAATACTGGAACATCAACACCCTTAAGTGCATCTGCTAAATCTTGAACATTAAATGGATTCACAGTAGTACGTGCACCAATCCACAATACATCAACGCCGTATTTTAAAGCCAACTCAACATGCTCAGGAGTAGCAACTTCAATCGCTAATGGCAATCCCGTTTCTTTTTTCGCCTCTACTAACCACTTTAAAGCGGGCTCTCCCATTCCTTCAAAACTACCTGGACGCGTACGAGGTTTCCAAACTCCAGCACGCATAATATGTGCATAACCCTCCGCTTTAATGCGTCGAGCTGTTTCTAATACTTGCTCTTCCGTTTCAGCTGAACATGGACCCGCAATAATTAGGGGTTTACCTTCCGTCTGAATCCATTCCTGCATAGGAATAATGTCTAAATTGGCATTCATAATACTTCTTACGTTTTCAGGCAGCTTTCGCCTGTGATTTATGATTATTTATTTAATATGATACGAATATCGGTCAATATAAACTCTTATATTTGCAAGCAATTTTGTACCAAATGACCCTAAATACTTCATCAAACGAATTGAAAAAGCTTTCCTTTGAGGACACCCACATTGCCTTTGCCTCCAAAAATAATTTCGAACTACAAAAAGCCTATTGGATTTTTGCCATAATGAATCAAAATTGGATTGTAAAGTTAGGCACTTTTTTCATCAAATTGTTCCTTTTTCTTCATTTTCCGATCAAAAAACTGATAAAATCCACAATATTCCAACAATTCTGTGGGGGAGAATCCATTGAAGATTGTGAAAAAACAATTCAAGGACTTAATAAAGTTTTGATTGGAACCATTCTCGATTATTCAGTGGAAGGTGAAGAAAATGAAAAATCATTTCAAAAAACAAAAAATGAAATCCTAAAAACAATTGAGAAAGCGCATCAAGAACTTTCAATACCTTTTGCCGTTTTTAAAGTCACAGGGATTTTTAGCTCAGAACTTCTCGAACAATTTCAATTAGGTCCTTTAGACGAAGAAGATGAACATTCATTTCAATTAAGCAAGGAATACTTACACGAAATTTGCCAAAAAGCGTTTGACCTACAGGTGAAACTTTTCATCGATGCGGAAGAAAGTTGGATTCAAAACTCCATCGATCTTCTTTCGTATGAGATGATGGAAAAATTCAATAAAAATGAGGTTATCATATACAACACATTTCAAATGTATCGTGTGGATATGCTCGGAAATTTAACAAATGCCATTAAATTGGCCAAAGATCAGCAATATTTCCTAGGAGTAAAATTAGTCCGTGGGGCCTATTTAGAAAAAGAACGCCAACGCTCACATGAGGAGAACTATTCTGAACCTCTACACAAAAACAAACAAGATACAGACCGAGATTTCAATGCAGGGGTAGATTTGTGTTTGAATCATTTAGAAACTGTATATTTTTGTGTCGGAACACATAATGAAGAAAGTTGTATTCAATTATGTGATAAAATGAATTCAAAAGGCATACCGAACAATCATAAACAAATTCACTTTGCACAGTTATTAGGCATGTCAGACAATATCAGTTACAATCTCGCGCATTTTGGATATAACGTGGCTAAATATGTTCCTTACGGCCCTATTGAATCTGTTATGCCTTATTTGTTTAGACGCGCCGAAGAGAATAGCTCTATTGCGGGGCAAACATCAAGGGAATTTGCCCTAATTAAAAAAGAAGTGAACAGAAGAAAGTTATTATGAAGCATTTTCGTTTTTTTTTATTGAGTTTATCTGTGATTTTGGTGGATCAAGGAATTAAGATGGGCGTACATTTTTACATGGAGCCAGGTTATTTTGGGCAAATCGAACTTATTGGATCTATATTTAAATTACATTATACCTTGAATCCGGGAATGGCCTTTGGAATCCAATTAGGTTCCATTTATGGCAAGTTGTTATTGACCAGTTTTAGAATTGTAGCTATGTTTGGCATTGGCTATTATTTATATACTTTGACCAAAAAAAGCAGCCCAAAGGGTCTTTTGATTTGTGTATCACTCATTTTAGGTGGGGCCATTGGCAACTTAATTGACTCTGTTTTTTATGGCGTGTTTTTAGGAAATGCTCCTTATGGAGCACCGATGAATTGGTTTCATGGCCAGGTGATTGATATGTTCTTTTTTGACATTTGGGAGGGAATATTGCCTACTTGGGTTCCTCTATGGGGCGGATCTTATTACTCAACGCCTATTTTTAATTTTGCTGATGCGGCCATATTCTGCGGAGTTTTAGCCATCATCATTTTTCAAAACAAATTTTTTGAAGCCAACAAACCTTTAGAATAAAAAACATGCAGGAGAAATATGCGTTATTTTTCATATTAGCTCTCCTTGCAGAAATCCTAGGAACCTTATCAGGGTTTGGATCTTCCATCTTATTTGTACCTCTAGCCTCTATATTTTTAGATTTTAAAATTGTTTTAGGTATTACTGCTGTTTTTCACGTATTCAGTAATTTATCCAAACTCGTATTGTTCCAAAAAAGTATTGAGAAGAACATTGCCTTTAAACTAGGGATCCCAGCAGTCATTTCGGTCTTTTTGGGCGCCTTGCTGATTGAATATATTCCGGTCACTGAAAGTGAAGTTTTAATCAATGCAACTATCTTAATTATAGCGCTATATTCGATCTCTCGAAAAGCAAAATCGATCCAACAAACAAACACTAATTTATATATCGGCGGTGGAGTTTCCGGATTTTTAGCCGGACTCATCGGAACCGGTGGAGCGATCCGAGGACTCGTATTGTCCGCATTTAATTTAGAAAAAGAAGTCTTTATTGCCACATCGGCGATGATCGACATGGGTGTAGATTCTACCAGAGCTATAGTCTATATTTTAAATGGATATTTTACCAAGGATCACATTATTTTAATTCCATTTTTAATTGCCATCAGTTTCATTGGAACCTATATAGGCAAAATTATTTTAAAAAAAATACCGGAAAAAATGTTTCATTATCTTGTTCTTGGTATTATACTCATGGTGTCTTTATTCCAAATAGGGAACTATCTCTTTAAATATTTTAACCATTAATCTGAAGGCAGTTTCATTACAAATTGGAGGCAAAAAAAATAGACGCAATTCCTTGCGTCTATTTTTAATAGGATTAATTCTTCCTTACTTCTTTGGAGCCGCTGGTTTTGCAGCAGCAGGAGCAGCAGCAGGCTTAGCCGCCGCAGGAGCAGCCGTTGGAGCAGCTGTTACTGGCTTAGGCGTAATGCCCATTTTCTTTAAAACTAGATCAGAAATAGCAGCTTCCGTTGGGTAATGCAATAAAATTGGAGCTGTTCCCATACCTGCATCATAATTAAATACGTGTGTATACGCATTTTCATTGGCTACTGCATGCATGTTTTCCTCAATTTTTTTCAACAAGGGTTGCAATAATTGAGCTTGCTTTTTCTGTAAAGAAGACTGAGAATTTTGTTGGAATTCTTGAATAGAAGTCTGTAAGTTTTGTAATTCCTTCTCTTTATCTTGCTTGATAATATCTGGAGTTTTTGTATCCGCATTCAACTTTTCAAAAGCGGCTAACTTGTCTTGAAATTCCTTCACTTTTCCTTGGTAAAGAGTTTCATACTGCTTTTGAGTATTTTTTAAATCTTCTTCCACTTGTTTGGCCTCAGGCATTTGGCTTAATATATAATCAGCATTGATAAATCCGATTTTAACTTGGGCCTTTAATGGTAATGTTGCCATACCGAACATTAGGCCTACGGCCAATAAAAATTTGTTTTTCATACGTTGTTTTCTATTTGTTAATTGTAAAATTAGGAATGTTTATGTTAAAATAATGGGTTAATGTTTATTTTTTCAAATTAGGATCCACTTCTAACCCCAATTCCTCCAATACATAATCTGAATAATCATGTACAGGATTCGTATAAATTAAAGCTAAACCATCATTTGCCTTGTCAAACAAGAAATCTAATCTTTTTTGTCTGACGACTTTTTCTACTGCTTTAGAAACTTCATCCAAGATCGGCTTTAATGCATTTTTCTTTGCTTTAAACAATTCACCCTCTGCACCAAAAACAGAGTTTTGAAACAATTTAGCCTCCTGATCCTTCTGTTTAATTTGTTGAAGACGTTGCTGACGCAAATCTTCCGTTAGCAACAACTCTTCTAATTTAAATGCGCGTTCAAGAACGGTTACTTCATCTTTTTTTGCCTCAATTTCTTTGATCCATTGTTTGGTCATCTCATCCATTTTGGCCTGCACTTTCTGGTATTCAGGCATTTTAGATGTAATGAATTCAGTATCAATATATCCAAATTTCTGAGCACTGCAGGTAGGTCCGACCAACATGCTAAAACCCAACAAGAAAAAAAATATTTTTTTCATTTGCCGATTGTTTCGCCTATCTGATTTGTTGGCCTATGGAGAATGTAAACGCTTGGCGACCAAAATCCGAATCCCCTGGTCTTGGTTTATCAAATCCAAATCCATAATCTATTCCAATCATACCAAAGGCAGGCATAAAAATACGTGCGCCAAATCCTGCCGATTTATACAAATTAAAAGGATTGTACTCCCTAAGACTTGAAAAGTTATTTCCTCCTTCAGCAAAACCTAGCACAAATATCGTGGCTGAAGGATTCAAAGAAACTGGATAACGCACCTCCATCACAAACTTATTGTATGCAACTCCCCCATTACCATAAGATCCTGAAGGCCCAATTACTCGGTCTTTATATCCCCTTAAACCGACAATATCACGGTTAAATGAGAAACCTTGAACCATTCCAGAACCTCCTAAATCAAACCGTTCAAATCGAGTCGTTTCTTTTCCCCCGTAAGAACCCAAAAATCCTAAGTGCGCACGTGTATGGAGCACAAATTTGCCGACGAGCGGACTAAACCAACTCGCATCCAACATCCACTTATGGTATTCAATTAACGAGCCTGATTCATTGGCGCCCAACAAAGAAAAAGGAGGTGTAAGGGAGCCTGTTAATGAAAAGCTTGAGCCCATTCGAGCAAAAGTAGGGTTATCAATACTATTTCGAGAGAAATTAGTCATGAACGTAATCGATGTCGAAATACCTTGCGGATACGCCCAAGTATAATAACGATCCACATCAAATTGAGAAAAAGCCAAAGAATGACTTAATGAAAAATAATCATCTGGCCATTTCAACCGCTTACCCAAACTGAACGTAACACTGTTCACATTAAAGTGTGCATCTAATAAGGAATCTGGCACTGAATAATTACTCATTCCCACTCCACCATATCCACCATAGCCACCATAGCCGCCATAACCACCACCATAGCCGCCATAGCCACCGCCATAACCTCCTCCATATCCACCGCCATAACCTCCCCCGTAACCGTTGCCATATCCACCCATACCTCCACCGGTTGCTCTAAACTGATAAGGATATGAAACACTTCTATTCAGAGCAATCGAAAATGAATTAGGTTTTTTACCACCTAACCATGGTTCAGTAAAAGTCAATGAATAATTTTGGAAAGCCGCGCCGTTCGCTTGGAAACGCACTGAAAGTTTTTGTCCATCACCGGCTGGTAAAGGTCTCCAAGCCGATAAATTGGTTAAATTCTTAGCGGAAAAGTTGTTAAAAACAACCCCTAAAGTCCCTACAAAACCGATGTATCCACCCCAACCTCCAGACAATTCTATTTGGTCAGACGGCTTCTCCTCCACATTGTATTCAATATCCACTGTTCCATCTGGACGTGGCATTGGATTAGGTGATATTTTCTCAGGATTAAAATAACCAATCGTCGAAAGCTCACGCACCGTACGAATAATCGCTGATTTATTAAACTTCTGACCCGGTAAGGTTCGAATCTCTCGCATCACCACATGATCGGAAGTTTTAGTATTTCCATTCAAAACTACCTTATTGATCGTTGCTTGCTTTCCTTCAGAAATACGGATCGTTAAATCGATCGAATCTCCCTCAATGGCCGTTTCGATAGGCTCTGCATTGTAATACAAATACCCATTGTCCATGTACACAGAACTTAAATCCTCCCCCGGATTTTGGTTCATTTTCTTATCTAATTCTTCCGTATTATAAACGTCACCCTTCTTGATGCCGATTACATCTCTTAACACAGAATCTGGGTAAATATAATTTCCCTCAAAGGAAACACTCCGGTAATAATATTTTTTTCCTTGGGTCAAATTGATCGTTAAGTTTATCGACTCCTCATCAAACTTTGCAATGGAATCCGATTTAATTTGAAAATCTCGATAACCCAATTTATTCATGGCGGCTAACAATTTTTCCTTGTCCTCATCCCACTTTTTAGGTACAAATTTGGAAGGTTTAAAGATCCGACCAAATCTCCTTTGCTTGGTATTTTTAATTTTTCGCAAAATCAAATTTCGGGCATCTGGCTCAATTCCAGTCAGAAATATTTTATTTACTTTAACCTTTTCCCCCTTCACGACATTCACCATCAACGTAGCATTATTTCCACGTAATGTATCCGTCTTAATTACTGATTTGGTCTTAATATTTAAACGGCCCTTCTCTTGGTAAAATTTACGAATCGCCAACTCCAAGTTCTTACGAAGTGTTTCCGTAATTATCTTTCCTTTATACGTTTTTACCTTTTCATTTAAACTCTCCTGCTCCCCTTTTCTCACACCTGTGTATTGGATCGCATATAACCTAGGACGCTCTTTTAATATAATACTTAACCAGATTTTTGTACCCTCTGTTTTAGTTGCATAAATCTCCACTTCCTCCAAAATTCCCTGATCCATAATCTTGCGAATCGCCGAGGCAATCATGTCCCCTGGTACCTTAATTTTATCTCCTACCTGCAAACCCGAGATGTTAATCATCGAATTTCCATCATAAAATTGAGAACCCGAAACCGATATCTCAGCAATCTCATATTCAGTAGGCGTGGCATATGAGAATGTAGGCGTCGTTGTCGTGGGACTTGTCGAAAAAAGCCTTCCTCCTAACACTTGAGCTTCCGATATTCTAGGGATAGAAAATATGCTCACTAAGAAGAAAAACAGAAATAAACGATATTTCTTCACCTGATTGATTGCTTGTAAATAAACTATATTTTTCATAAATGAGCCTTAGCCCTCGCTTTTAACTTGTTCACTTGTCTTACCAAATCTCCGCTCACGCATTTGAAAATCAACAATCGCTTGATGCAAATGCAGTTTTCTGAAATCTGGCCAATATAAATCTTCAAAAATATACAACTCCGCGTAGGCCAATTGCCACAGCATAAAATTACTTATTCGATGATCGCCACCCGTGCGAATCATTAAATCAGGATCAGGCATTCCCGCTGTCGACAAATGAGAGGCCAATAAATCAGCATCAATGTCCGAACTATTTAACTCACCAGCAGCCACCTTTTTGGCTAAAGACTGAGTTGCTTGAACCAAATCCCATTTCCCTGAATACGAAAGTGCCAAAACTAAGGTCAATCCCGTATTTCCAGAGGTCTGATCAATCGCCGACTTTAACTCCTTTTGGGAATTAGCCGGCATTGAGGCAATATCACCTATCGCTTTTAAACGTACTTTATTCTTCATCATCGTAGGCAATTCATCATGAATGGTGCCTATCAATAAACTCATCAACGCCTTCACTTCCGATTGCGGACGATTCCAATTCTCCGTTGAGAATGCATACAATGTCAAATAATCAACGCCCAATTCTCCACAACCCTCAATCGTTTCCCGAACCGCAGAAATCGCATTGCGATGTCCAAAAATCCGATCTTTAAATCCTTGCTGTTTGGCCCAACGACCATTCCCGTCCATAATGACAGCAATATGTGCTGGCAAATTGTTCGGGTCAATGGCATCTTTTATATTTTGGTCCACAGTAAATGGTAATTCAAGCTATCAAATAAGAGGCAAAGGTAGCAAATTCACAACCTTATTCAAAGTAATTATTCGGTTATTCCTGAGGGCAAAAGATAGAAATAATCGAATAGGTAAACATTAACGAAGTATTTAAAAACTGATCGCCCTGAGAAATAGAAATTTTATCTGTTGACCCGCCATATGAGGGCATCCCATCTATGACATCTGTCAAAAACTTACTCGTTCCAAACTCAAGTTGAACCCCCCACGCTGGATTAATTTGATACTTCACACCCAGTCCATACGGTATAGAAAAAGAGAAAAAAGTCATGGGATTAGGAATCGAACCCGATGGGCTTACAAACATCCCAGAAAAACCTCCATATAAATAAGGGGTCCAGTTTTTAATCTTTCGATTGCTTTGATAATCCAAAAAATTATATTCCGTTATTAACGATAGATCAATCAAAGGACTCGAAAAAGTCTTAGCCGAAAAACCAATCACGGGCAATGAATTTAGGCTTCCATCTCCTTGCAAGGATGAAAAATTAAATTTAGCCCGATAGGCAAATGCATTTTTTTGTTGATAACGGACTTGGAAATTAACCGAAGCGGACATTTTATCCAATTGGGCTGTGTTGGGAGCCAAGTGCCAATCCAACAAATCACCTTTATACAATACAGCCCCGGGACCCGCAGCAAATTGCCAACCCTGTCCAAAAGAAAGGACAGAAATGAAAACCAATAAACTTGTGAGCAGTATTTTAGGCACAGGAATCGTTCTTTAATTCGGCAATGGCGGACAGTCAATCTTATTCTTAATGTGGTAAATCAATCGAATCTGAGTAGTAAAATACTGATCCGGTCCCGTAGAATAAATAGGCGCTGTAAAAGTGGCCATAGGAGGAATCCGATTAACTAAAGTATTCGCCGCAAAAGGTTCTCCCGATCGATTAAAATAAATACTCGGTGAGGTCAACACATTCGGTCGGTCATCCGACACATCATCTAAATAATCCGTTAAAGAAACTCGGTATCCAAAATCAAAGCCCAAATCCATTTGCGCCCCTATTTTATAGCGAAAACCAAACCCAAAGGGAATGGAAATATTAACCAACGAATACATAGCCCCTTCAATATCTTCCGGCTGTAAGTCTTGCCAAGCTTGTAAACTTGGAGTCCCAGGAACTAAACTTGGATCCTTTCTTGCCACAGGATTGTGCGTAAATCCAGCTACACCCAAATATAAATAGGGCGATAATAAAGGGCGTTTGGACAAATTCTCTGCATTGCCCATCGGCTCATAGACGGCACTCACGGAAAGCTCCTTTAAATCATTTCTAAAATGAAGATTTCTTAAATAATTCCCTTCAAAAACACCGGTTGAGGAAAAATAATTATCATCTCCAGCGATTCGAATATAACTCACTTGAATATTTCCACTCAAATGTCTACTTAAATGGCGGGTATATTGAAGTCCTACATTCCATCGCATCGTCTGCGAAGCGACCGAAAAAAGGCCAGGGGCAGGCACTAAATCACCAATATAATTAGATGATCCAGCTCCAAAACTAACAGAAGAATGAGGCTTGAAGGGCATTCCGGCATAACGTTCTTTTGCTTTTTGGCCTAAAAACCAAAACTGTGCCTCCGCAGAATAAGCAGCAAAAAAGATAAAAACAATAAATAAGTAGACAGATCGAATCATGTATTTTCTACATTTAATATTATACCATTAAACGCCAACAATCTAAAATTGTTGTACACGTTCAACCACGAAGATACAAATTATTGTTTGATCATTCGCCTACTTTGGCGCTGTCCATTAGGTCCAGACAAACTAATGATGTAAAAACCCGAACTAATTCGAGCGAGATCCGCCGTAATTTGATAGGATCCCGGATCACGATTCCCTTGAAAAATCTGCTGAATCTCCTGACCCTGAAGATCATACACCGCTAATTTAATTTGCATCTTTTCAAAAACGGAATATTGAATTAACGCAAAATCAATCACTGGATTAGGTACTGAGGTAACAAGTTCCAACGAAGTAAATTCTGGCAATTGGTCTGGCGAATTTTTATAAATAGGCAAACGCTCAAATGCTTGATTAAAAATTTGCTGCGTATTCACCGCACCTACGCCCAAGTGATCTCTCATAATGGTCGAATAAACTTGGCGATAATCGTAATTAAACTTTAAGTCCCCACTCGCATCCAATATTTTTAAATTAGGATTTTCCCCTATTAATCCACCTCGCACGGTTTTTCCTATGACAAACATTGGAGCAGCTGCTCCATGGTCAGTCCCTAAGGTCCCATTCTGTTTCACAGTTCGGCCAA
Source organism: uncultured Cytophagaceae bacterium (assembly GCA_903933935.1). Lineage (GTDB taxonomy): Bacteria > Bacteroidota > Bacteroidia > Cytophagales > Spirosomataceae > Aquirufa. Next base: position 33,428 of record CAIZMB010000084.1, on the reverse strand, counting down.
ATTCAGAAAAAGTAACCACTGAAACAGCATCAGCTAAATTCATGTTTTCCAAATCAGTTTGAAAAGCTGTGACGGCCTCTGAAATGGTTTTCCATAGGTTGGCATGTTGCGTCAACTGGTTAGCGTGGGTATCAAATCCGCCAATTGTGGTTAAAAAAATCGGTGTTTCTATTCCACCCGAAATCAGTTTAGAAACAATTTGTAACTGACGCGCTAAATTGCTAGAAGGGTAAGTAATGTTAATCTTTCCCTTCGCAGCACATTCTTGAATGACTTTCGAGTACTGAATAGAAGAGATAGCTATTTGCTTTAAAAAGCCCAATTCTTCACCAGCCAAAGTTGCAGGAGGAATATCGGAATCTGCGCTACTTCCGTTGACCAATTGGTAAAATAAATTAGGATCCTCAAAAACAGTTCCAAACCGACCTAAATCAGATTGGAATAAAAGAGATTCGACGGAGCCCAACTGAATGGCCATTGGATGTTTAGGCAAATTCATTGGGTATTGCGGATATTTTAAACTCAAATACCGACCTGCCCAGCCCTCATCCCATTCCGTTTTGGCATCTGATCCAGTATTCCATATATCCGTAGCCCTAAAATGTGAACGATTGGGATTGGCATATCCAATGCTTTGAAGCACACTTACTTTCCCCTGATCATACATTTTTTTTATCCCAAGCATGGCAGGATTAAAATACATGCCATTTTTGATAGGAAGTGCAACGTCTTTTTTAATTCCGATGTCGGGTCTTTTCACAAAATACTGATCATCCTCAGCAGGAATGACTGTATTCAATCCGTCATTTCCCCCACTCAATTGGATAATGACTAAGGCTTTCCCTCGTTCAGCTCCAGCCACCATCGATGCGATAGAAGCGGGTACCTGCGCATAGGCCTTTCCTGAAATTGAACCCATACCCCAAGCAGCCCCACCGCTAAGCAAGGCCATTTGTTGTAAAAATTGCTTTCTAGATACGTTCTTTTTCATATTAGCAGAGCTGGTATTCAGGTAATCGCATCAGCGCTTTTAAAAATTTATTTACACGCGCATCTGAATTAGGTGTATAAGTAGTCCAGTTAGCCAAAATCGTACCGTCCAATAATGTATCCAACAAAAACTTCCGTCTTGTATCGGATAATGGAAATCTTAAGGCTAATCGAACAATCTCATCCACAAATTCATTCGCTTTTTCCGCAGTTGAAAATGTTCTCGCAAAGGGAATTGGCTCCAGTTTAGAAGTTACTGTTGCCCCATTGTATCGTTTTCCTGTCAATAAAGAATCCGTGAATCCACCACGATATGAATAAGTTGTCGAGCTAATCCACTCCCGCTGACCGGGCCAACCTGCCACATTGGGAGGTTGGAACAATTGCATTTGCAAAGTCCTTGCCAACTCATAAAAATTATTCAAATCGGGAGTTTTAATTTGCAATAATTTAGCACTTCCGACTAATAATTCCGTTGGACTTTTAATTTTACTTCCAATGATTTCAGTTTTATAAAATTCATCCGATGTAAATAAAAATTTCAACAAGGGTTTCATCTCAAAGTTATTCGCCTTGAAAACGGTGGCCATCTTAGTCACGAATACTTCATCAGATTTGTAGTAGACAAATTCTTGGTACAACTTCCGACAAATGAATTGAGCGGTAGCTTTTTGCTCGAAAATATGATCTACTAAAGTATTAATATTGAATTTCGCTGTTTTACCTAATACGGTAACATTAGCCTCTGTATACCAGCGAGATGCTACAAAATTTGCGTTTAAACCTGAAACTTGATAACCCGAAAGCACTTTAGCTGCTTGTTTAACATCAGTCTCCGTGTAATTTCCAATGCCCATGGTAAATAATTCCATGAGTTCGCGGGCATAATTTTCGTTGGGATTCGCTCCCCGACTGTTATTTCCATCTAGGTAAATCAACATCGCAGGATCCTTGCTAACGTCCTTCACTAATTGTTTGAAATTCCCAAAGGCATATTTACGAAACAATTGATTTTGAACGTACATGTTTTGAGGATAACTCACCTTGTCGCGCTCATTGGCAAAATGATTGTGAAAAAATAAAACCATTTTTTCACGCATACTTAACCCCTCATTCACCATGCGAGAATACCACCAAGCAGTCATTTCATTGTACCATCGCCCTGAACTTCCATCGGTTTGCTGGACCTGGGCGGGCACCGTATTTACCCAAGCATTAGGAGGCGCTGGCAAATTAGCGTCTTTCAATAAGGCCTTATCAATAAAATCTGCAAAAGTGCCAAATCCTGAAGCCATCATTAAATCATTTTTGGAAAAACCAAACAATGACCTAGATAACAAATGACTCAAGTTGGATGAATTCCAAACAGGCATATATCAAGTTTTAGAGTGGCATAAGCATGTGAAATGCTTAAAACCTTTTTTTTTGATGCGTTATAAAATATGTTATAACGAAACAATTTTAAATAAATATTACCGAATAATCAACAAACTGATCAAAAAAAAATATAAAAATTAAAAAATTTAATATTGAATTAATACTAAAAATCTTGAAATTAATCCTTTAAAAATTCGATTTTAAGCGTGGTATCTGGCTTGGTAAATCGAGTCACCCGCACATCTAAACTTCCTGAAGTTTTAAATAATCGTTGGGGTACCGCGACTTGATCAAAAAAATTAGGTTTCACTCGGTAGAAATCAAACTTCTTTCTAGCCCCATTCTTCTCCCGGACAATTAATATGTAGTGAATTTCATTGGGGTCAGACGCATCCGTATATTTTTTCCTTAATGCTCCGTCGATGGAAATATCCGAAATTTCATTTTCCGAATCATACATTTTTTCGGCCCAAAGGTTGGGTAAAAAAATCTGAGCCAATAAACCCAAGCAGCCTACCACAAAAATAATCGTAGTGAAATTTTTAACTCCCCAGTCGGTGCTTGGGCCTTGATTGCTACTGCCTCCCATCCCTCCAAACAAAGGCATTTTTAGTTTTTTACGTGGGGGTCGACGAGGTGGAACGGGATATTCAGACATAAATTTTAATATTTCACTACAAAACAAAACAATTTAAAAAAGATTACGGCATTTTTTTTGGATTAATTCGTGCAACATAGCAAGGATAAAAATTCAAATTGGTAAATTGCGTTTTAATTTTTCACCACCCGATGAAAAGGGCAGAATAAATACAATGTTTTCCATACTAAGCAAAACCGTTTACAAAATATTTGGCACTAAATCGGATCGTGACATCAAGCTTATCTTACCGCTTGTTGATCAAATTAAAAGTGCATTTGCCCAATTAGCCTCCATTTCTGATGATGCTTTGCGGGCTAAGTCGGCTGAATTCAAGGAGCGAATTCAACTATTTTTAGCGGACATCGATTCCGAAATAAAAACGTTACACGAGAAGGGTCAAGCTACTGAGGATATTGACGAAAAAGAAAAATTCTTTGTTTCCATTGATAAATTAACTGAGGACCGCAATCAGCAATTAGAAATTATCCTACTTGAAATACTCCCTGAGGCCTTTGCGGTAGTTAAAGAAACAGCTAGGCGATTTACCGAAAACAAGCAATTGGTCGTAAAAGCGACCATGGACGACAAGGTCATTGCAGCTAAAAAATCCAATGTTAAAATTGAAGGCGACAAAGCGATTTGGTTAAACCAATGGAATGCGGCTGGCAATGAAATCACCTGGGATATGGTGCATTATGATGTGCAGTTGATCGGTGGAATTGTCTTGCATCAAGGAAAAATTTCCGAAATGGGCACGGGAGAAGGAAAGACTTTGGTATCTACGCTTCCTACTTATTTAAATGCGTTAGCAGGTCGCGGAGTACATATTGTGACGGTAAATGATTATTTGGCGAAACGTGACTCCGAGTGGAATGCCCCTTTGTTCGAGTTTCATGGCTTAAAAGTGGATTGCATCGACAAGCATGAGCCTAATACCGAAGCGCGTCGCGCGGCTTATATGGCTGATATTACCTATGGTACCAACAATGAATTTGGCTTTGACTATTTGAGGGATAATATGGCGCGTAGCCTTGAGGATCAAGTCCAAAGACCGCATCATTTTGCGATGGTGGATGAGGTGGATTCCGTGTTGATCGATGATGCAAGAACGCCTTTAATTATTTCTGGACCTATTCCTAGAGGGGATGAGCAGGAATTCGAGGCATTCCAACCACGTATTCACAAATTGGTAGAAGCCCAAAAACAAATTGTTCAAAACTTTTTAGTTGAAGCGAAAAAATTAGTCGCCGCAGGAGATAAAAAAGAAGGTGGACTTTCTTTATTTAGAGCCTACAGAGGATTACCTAAGTCAAAACCTTTGATCAAGTTCCTATCCGAGAGTGGCAACAAACAATTGCTGAATGACACGGAAGGGATATATTTGGCCGAAAATCAAAAACTAATGCCTCAGGCAGATGAGCCTTTGTTGTTTACGATTGAGGAAAAAAACAATCAGGTGGAATTGACCGAAAAGGGTCTAGAGTTTATGAGTGGCAACACCGAAGATCCTAGCTTTTTTGTGCTTCCTGACTTATCGATTGATTTAAATAAAATCGAAAAAAATACTTCATTGAGTGACGCTGAGCGTTTGGTTCAGAAAGAACAATTGATTCGTGATTACAATGAAAAGGCGTCCCGGATTCATACGGTGAACCAATTGCTTAAGGCTTACACTTTGTTTGAAAAAGATACCGAATATATTTTGGTGGAAGGGAAAGTGAAGATTGTCGATGAGCAAACGGGTCGTGTCATGGAAGGCCGACGATATTCGGATGGTTTACATCAGGCGATTGAGGCCAAAGAAGGTGTAAATGTGGAGGATGCATCGCAAACCTATGCGACGATTACGCTTCAAAATTATTTCCGCATGTACCACAAATTAGGAGGTATGACGGGTACGGCAGAAACGGAAGCTGGGGAATTTTGGACGATTTATAAGTTGGACGTGGTTTCGATTCCGACCAACAAACCCATCCAGCGGGATGACCATGAAGATAAAGTGTATCGCACGGTTCGTGAGAAATACAATGCCGTGGCGGAAGAAATTCAGGAGTTAGTCAATCAAGGAAGACCTGTTTTAGTGGGTACCACCTCGGTGGAAAATTCGGAATTATTAAGTCGATTGTTGAATATTCGTAAGATTCAGCATAATGTATTGAATGCCAAACAACATGCTCGGGAAGCTGAGATTGTGGCTGAGGCAGGACAATCAGGGAAGGTGACGATTGCCACCAACATGGCAGGTCGTGGAACCGATATAAAATTAAGTCCGGCATCTAAAGAAGCGGGAGGTTTGGCCATTATTGGTACAGAACGCCATGAATCTAGGCGTGTGGATAGGCAGTTGAGAGGTCGCGCTGGCCGACAAGGTGACGTGGGGTCTTCTCAGTTTTTTGTTTCCTTGGAAGATAATTTAATGCGTTTATTTGGTTCGGATCGTATTGCGAAAGTAATGGATCGTCTCGGAATGGATGAGGGAGAAGTGATTCAGCATTCGATGATTACTTCGTCGATTGAGCGGGCGCAAAAGAAAGTGGAAGAAAACAACTTTGGGATTAGAAAGCGTTTATTGGAATACGATGACGTGATGAATTACCAAAGAAATGCGATTTATAAGCGTCGCCAAAATGCACTTTTGGGCGAGCGATTATCGTTGGACATCATCAATATTTTATTTGATGTGTGTCAAGACATCTCAACTACCTACACCAATTATACTGAATTAGAGTTAAAGGTGATTGAATTACTGGGCATGGAGCCGCCGTTTGGCGAGGATGAGTTCAATAAAATGTCGCCGGATGCGAAGACAGAGAAATTATTTTTAGCGGCTGAGCAGCATTATAAGTCGAAAAACGAAGCCATAGGCAAGCAGGTGATTGAGGTCGCGCGCGAGGCACAGCGCCAAGGTTATTCGGGAATCCAAGTACCTATATCCAACGGTGCGATGGTGACTGGCGTGGTGGTGGATGCGCAAAAAACGATTGATTCAAACGGCAAAGAAGTACTAACGGAGATGGAGAAATTCATCACCTTGTCTTTGATTGATCAGGAGTGGAAAGAACATTTACGTGAGATGGACGACTTAAAGCAGTCGGTGCAAAATGCGGTATTTGAGCAAAAAGATCCTTTGTTGATTTACAAGTTTGAGGCGGTGAATTTATTTCAGCGATTTGTGGCGAGGGTGAATATGGACACGATTAGTTTTGTGATCAAAGCGGAAATCCCGGAGGTACAATCGACGAATCAATCTCAAAAACCGAGTAAAGAAAAGGCGCCAAAACTACAATTAAGCAAAGATGAAGCTATTTCCTCTTTAGTGGGTGGTTTAGCTTCTGGCTCTGATGGTGGCTCGGACATGGATTACCACGATCCATCCCAACGTTCGGTGGAGCGAGTAGCACCGCGTCAAGCGATTAAGATTGCGGATCGCAATCAACGCGTAACTGTACAATACATGGATGGTAGCACCAAAGAAAATGTGAAGTACAAAGTGGTGGAACAGGATGTGGAGAGTGGTAAAGCGGTGGTGATTGCGTAAGCAATTTACCAGATAACGATGTCATCTGCATGGGCCACTTCAATGCTTGATACAGCTTGTTGAAGTTCGGATTTTGAGCACCTTGCACGGGCAATAGCCACCGGGTTGCGAGAAATATCCAATAACTCAATTACTTCTCCTTTGTCGAAATCCCCTAGGTATTCGATTACCCCGACGGAAAGTAAACTTTTTCGTTGGCCTATCGCCTTCACAGCCCCTTTATCCAAAACAGCTTTTCCGGCGATTAAACTTCCGGTGGCCAACCATTTTTGGCGCGCGGTCAAACTCGCTTCCTGAGCCTCAAAAACCGTTCCGATCTTTTCTTCCAAAGCATCTATAATGCCGCGGCCTTGTTCCAATCCAAATATCACCACCTTGATCCCTAACCTAGAAGCGAGTCGCGTAAAGGTTAATTTAGAAATCATTCCGCCTAAGCCCGTACTGGAAGTATCGCTGCTCACTACGGATAAAATTTCGGTATCGATTTTTTTGACATGGCGAATGATTTCCCCATTTGCGTCCAGTAGACCGCCAACGGATGTACTGATTAATAATTTTTCGGCGCCAAATCCGGTGGCAATTAAGGTCGCCAACTCATCATTGTCGGAGAATTTCAACTCCACATTACTCACGACATCATTTTCATTGGCAATCGGGATCACCCCATTTTTCCAAAGTTCCTGATATGTTTCTTTCAACTGTAAAAACTGCTCTCTTTGCGAAAAATGATGTCTTTCACAGAGTGACTGGGCGATGGCTATTCCGTATTTTTGAAAATAATGGTTGTATTTAGCAATCAAAAGTGGATTGCCGATCGCCGCCGCTGCTTTACGTTCTGACAAAGTACCCTTGTAATTTTTGATGTTGGATTTACCTGCTGCCACCGCTCCAGAAGAGACTAAAACGATGTGATAATTAGGTTGCAAGATGGCTACTTGGGCCGCGATTTTCTCCAAAGTCTGCTCATTCACTTCTCCATTTGCATGGGTGATGGAAGAGGAACCAAACTTGATAACTAAAATCGACTTGGACATACAATGATCGTAAAAAGTTCAAAGGTAGCTCAAAAGCACGAAAAATTGAATTTTATTTCTTCCGATATATCGCAATGATGGCCGCTCCATAGCGCTGACCCATCAGGTTTTTAGCCCAAAAACGAGTTAATGTGTGAAAGATAGAACCAAAAAATGATCCAAAGATTCCGACTAGTTGCCATTTATAAATACGGCTTTTCTCCGAGACAGTAGCCTCTGACTTTAAAATATCAACCACTTCTAAATCATAAAGCTTGGCTATTTTTCTCAATGAAATCTCATCCCAAAGCATCACATGATGTGGTGGCAAATTTAAGGTATGGTAAGGATCTAACGAAAATAACAAGGAAAGGTTGTTGGGCACCGAAATCATTAAAAGCCCATCTTTTTCGAGTAATTTGATGGATTTCAATAGCGTCGCATCCACATTTGGTAAATGTTCAAATATCTGAAAGGAACAAATGACGTCATAGGTTTTCGCTTCATCCAAGGCTTCAATCGGCGAATTAATCACCTGATGGCCTTTTTGTTGGCATGTCTTTGCGGCATCACTAGATATCTCCAATCCCGTGATATCCTTTATTTGAAGCTTTTTTAATTTATCTAAAAAATATCCGTTGCCCGAACCGATTTCCAATACCTTGGATTTCTTCTTAAAATAAGGAAGCACGGCGTTAAACTCCCATTTATCTTCAGAATAATAGGAGGAATATTTTTGGGCCAACTGGCAGTAGAAAGCATCCTTGCCCGCAATTTCTTCGTAGTGAGCATAAAAGCGAAGAAGACTAGACTTACATTGATAAATTCCGATCTGCGGGAAATTTCCTATTTCGGGGATCACATCGATGCCAAAATCACGTCGATATAAATCGATGATCTTGTTGGTATCCAAGTCCTTAATATGAACGACTTCTTCCGAATGTGTAATAGGTGATAAAATCATAGGGTATGAATCAATTCGAATTTACATTTTTTTTTCAAAGCTTTTGCCAAACGGCGCAGGTAAGTATCACGAGAAATTTCGATCGCCCCATACCTCAATACATTATCGTTGATAAATTGGGTGTCCAATAATTCAAATTGGTTCGCATTCAATATTTGAATTAAATAATGAAAAGCTACTTTGGAGGAATTGGGAACTTTTGAAAACATGGACTCTCCACAAAAAACCGCCCCTATGCTGACGCCATAAAGACCGCCGACGAGCTGATCATCTAAATATGCCTCCACGGAATGCGCAAAACCCAATCTGTGTAGTTCCGTATACGCCAAAACCATTTCCTCCGAAATCCAAACCCCATCTTCCTCAGACCTAGGCATCGAACAAGCTCGAATCACAGACTCAAACTGAGTATCCACACGGATCTCAAAAAGACCCTTGTTAAGAATGGGGCGCAGTGATTTTGCGGGTTTATAGGTATTTAAAGGAATGATGGCCCGAGGGTCTGGGTTAAACCATTGGAGCCCATTTTGCTCATCGGCCATCGGAAAATACCCCTGTGCATAGGCATAAATCAAAGTCTCTGCATGAAGGGGATTGTCATTTTCCATTAAATAATTGTAGGAATATTGGGAATTAAGGTAGGATTTGTCGAAATTTGGCCTCTAAATTGAGACAAACTTAATGGTTAAACACCAAAGTTTACAAAAGAGAATGAAAATAAAATACGTAAAATCTTTTTTAATATCTCCCCTCCGACGAAGGCGACGATTTATTTTTAGGGTCTGATTTGACCTTAAAATACGTTAATCATTGTTTTATTTTTTCTTCGTCTTTACATGAATTCTTATACCGTTCAAGTTGCCAGTCAAGAACACTTTGTATTGGCAGAGTCCATCTGCCACGAAATGGCTGAGTCCGCTAAAGCCAGAGGTACCGGCATAGCTAAGCGTACCCCTGAATATTTGCGCGAAAAAATGTCCGAAGGCAAAGCCATTATTGCCACAGATGATGTGGACGGTAGTTTTGTGGGCTTTTGTTACATTGAAACTTGGCAGCATGGTAATTTTGTGGCCAACTCAGGTTTGATTGTAAACCCATCTTACCGACAATATGGAGTAGCCAAAGCGGTGAAGGCTAAAGCTTTTGAATTGTCTAGAGAGCGTTATCCGGAAGCTAAAATTATTGGGATTACGACCTCATTAGCCGTGATGAAAATCAACTCTGATTTGGGTTATGAACCTACCACTTTTTCAGAGCTTCCTGTGGATGATAATTTCTGGAAAGGATGTCAATCCTGCGTTAATTACGATATTTTGACCCGTACTGAACGTAAAATTTGTTTATGTACTGGGATGATTTTTGATCCCAATGAAGTCAAGAAAACGGATGAGGAGAAAGATGAGAAGTGGATATTTTTGAAAAACATGGCCGACTTTAGCCAATTGAAAAAGTTTAAAGAGAAATTATTAATGCCTTTCAAACCGAAGGGAAAATCAAAATAATATGAGCAAGCCGAAAGTAATTTTAGCGTTTAGTGGGGGATTAGATACCTCTTTTTGTGTCAAATACTTAAAAGAAGATCGTGGAATGGAAGTTCATTCGGCCTTAGTGGACACAGGAGGATTTTCAAAAGAAGAGCTCAAGGCCATTGAAGAAAAAGCGTATTCATTAGGCGTTACTTCACATGTTACGTTGGATGTGGTGGAAGAATATTACCAAGATTGCATCAAGTATTTGGTATTTGGGAATGTGTTAAAAAATAACACTTACCCCCTTTCAGTTAGTGCTGAGCGTGTTTTTCAGGCGACTGCTGTGGCGAAATATGCAGATAAATTAGGTGCCAAAGCCATCGCTCATGGCAGTACGGGGGCAGGCAATGACCAAGTTAGGTTTGATGTGGTCTTCAGGATTTTAGTTCCTGAATGTGAAGTAATTACGCCCATACGTGATTTGCAATTGTCGAGAGAAGATGAAATCGAATATTTGAAATCAAAGGGTGTGGTCCAAGAATGGCATAAAGCGGCCTATTCGATTAATAAAGGTTTGTGGGGAACTTCAGTGGGAGGAAAAGAAACTTTGACTTCTGATGGCTATTTACCGGAAGAAGCGTGGCCGACCCAATTGACCAAAACGACTCCAGAAAAGATTTCACTCCAGTTCAAACATGGGGAGCTCGTAGGTCTAAATGATGAAACGTATGAAAGTTCAGTGGATGCGATTAGAGAACTTACCGCACGTGCTGGCGCTTTTGCAATCGGCCGTGACATACATGTGGGAGACACCATTATTGGGATTAAAGGACGCGTTGGTTTTGAGGCCCCTGCCCCATTGATCATCATTAAGGCACATCATACCTTAGAAAAACATGTGTTGACCAAACACCAGTTATATTGGAAACAAAGCTTGGGCGACACCTATGGCAATTTATTGCACGAAGGCCAATTTTTAGATCCTGTCATGCGCAACTTTGAGACCTTCTTATCGGACACTCAAAATAGGGTTACTGGAACGGTTTATGTACAGTTAAGTCCATACCAATTCCAAGTAACTGGAATAAAATCAGAAAATGATTTGATGTCCTCGGCCTTTGGGTCATATGGAGAAATGAATAAAGCGTGGACGGGTGAAGACGTTAGAGGATTTTCAAAAATAGTTTCAAATCAAACCATGATTCACCGGAAAGTGAATCCCCAATAAAATGGCTAAAATAGGAATTGTAGGAGCGGCGGGATATACGGGTGGAGAACTATTGCGGATTTTGATCCATCATCCTGATGTAATTATCACTTGCGCGATGTCCAATTCTCAAGCTGGCAAATTAGTTTCAGATGTCCACACAGATCTTTTGGGATCCTGTTCTTTGGTTTTTACGAAAGATCTGACGCCTGTAGATGTGCTCTTCATTTGTTCGGGTCATGGAGAATCTAAGAAATTCTTAGCTAGCCATAGCATTCCTTGGCATACCAAAATCATCGATTTAAGTACTGATTTCAGAGATGAGTCGGAAGGCTTTGTATATGGTTTGCCTGAATTCCAAAAAGAAAAAATCAAAGAGGCAACTAAGATCGCCAATCCAGGTTGTTTTGCGACGAGCATTGAGCTGGCATTATTGCCCCTTGCAGCTAAAGGCTTATTGAATCAAGACATCCATGTTTCTGCCATCACGGGCTCTACGGGTGCCGGTCAGTCCTTGTCGGAAACGAGTCATTTTTCTTGGAGAAATAATAATGTGAGTGTGTATAAAACCTTTACGCACCAGCATCTATCCGAGATACGCCAAACGATTTCAGCGACACATCCCGCTCCAAAAATCCATTTCATTCCGTATAGAGGTAATTTTTCTAGGGGGATAATGGCCAACGTATATACAAATTTTGCCGGAAGCCAGGAAGAGGCAGAGAAAATGTTTGATGCATTTTATCAACATTCGCCCTTCGTTTTTAGGAGCGCACAACCGGTGGATGTGAAACAAGTGGTAAATACCAATAAATGTTTTTTACATCTAGAGGTTCACGAGGGCCAATTATTAATCACGTCGGTGATAGACAATTTATTAAAAGGTGCGTCGGGCCAAGCCGTTCAAAATATGAATTTAATGCTGGGCTGGGATGAGGACGCAGGGTTGAGGTTGAAGAGTGGTAGGTGGTAGGTAAGAGGTATTAGGTAATAGGTAAGAGGTAATAGGTAAGAGGTAATAGGTAAGAGGTAATCGTAGGGGAAGTGCTTGCCGCTTCCCAAAAGTAATCGTAGGGGAAGTGCTTGCCGCTTCCCAAAAGTAATCGTAGGGGAAGTGCTTGCAGCTTCCCAAAAAGAATAAATAGGTAATAAAAATGAAATTATTTGACGTATATCCGTTGTATCCGATTGAGTTGGTGAAAGCCAAAGGAAGTGCGGTTTGGGATAAAAATGGACAGGAGTATATAGATCTTTATGGAGGCCACGCGGTGATTTCCATCGGGCATTCGCACCCTACCTACGTAGCGAGGATGTCAGAGCAATTAAACAACATTGGCTTTTATTCCAATTCAATCATCATTTCGGGCCAAGAAGCATTAGCAGAAAAATTAGGCCGACTATCCGGATACTCAGACTATACCTTATTTTTGACCAATTCCGGAGCTGAATCAAACGAGAACGCATTAAAGCTTGCCTCTTTCTACACGGGCAGAAAAAAAGTTATTTCTTTCACCAAAGCATTTCATGGAAGAACGGCTGGAGCGGTCGCCGTGACAGACAACCCAAGCATTGTTGCGCCGATCAATAGCACCGAGCATGTTACCTTTTTGCCATTCAACCAAATCGATGGTTTGGAAAAAATTACGGAAGAACATGCTGCCGTAATTGTGGAAGGAATTCAAGGTGTAGGTGGAATCCAAGTTGCATCTGATGCGTTTTTGCAAGCACTGAGAAAAAGATGTGATGAGACTGGGACCCAATTAATTTTGGATTCCGTTCAATGCGGTTATGGCCGTTCAGGAAAATTCTTTTCACATCAATTTGCGGGTATCCATCCCGATATGATGACAACCGCCAAAGGCATGGGCAATGGATTTCCGATGGGTGGCGTTCTGATAGCCCCTCATATTCAAGCCAGTTATGGATTATTAGGAACTACTTTTGGTGGAAATCACTTAGCCTGTGTGGCAGGAAATGTAGTTTTAGACGTGATTGAAGAAGAAAATTTGATTCAAAACGCAGAAAAAATAGGGAATTATATCACTAAATCCTTAGAAGGATTTCAAAGTGTTACGGAAGTTAGAGGCCGTGGCTTGATGATAGGGATCGAATTAGATCAGCCTGTCGGCCCTGTAAGAGACGCCCTTTTATTCAAGGAACACATTTTCTGTGGCTATGCTGGTAAAAATACACTTCGTTTATTACCTAGTTTGGGGATTGATCAAAAAATCGCCGACCGGTTTTTAGAAAGTTTAGCAACTGTTTTAAAAGCCTAATTGATTTAGATGAATAAAAAAGGGCTTGCTTTTTCACTAAAAATGTGATTATTTTGCGTTTCTTTTGTTCACCATCATGCAACAAAAAAAGAATTAAAAACTATAATTATTATCAATGGCATTAATTACAAAAATTAGAGAGAAATCGGGAATTGCGGCAGCGGCTATCGCGATCAGTTTAGTGTTATTTCTAGTAGGAAGTGATATTTTTCAAGGTAATTCATCCCTTTTTGGGTCAAGCAATCAAGTAGTTGGCGTAATCGCTGGCGAAGACATTAAAGTTCAAGACTTTCAGAAAAAAGTGGAAGAGGCAACTGCTAATTACACCGCGCAAACAGGCAAGGGCCCAAGCGAGCAAGAAGCAACGATGATTAGAGACCAAGTTTGGAATCAATTCATCTTAGACATTGCTTACAAAAAAGAATTTGACGCCTTAGGAATTAAAGTTTCAGAGGAAGAATTAATTGACATGGTACAAGGAAACAACATCCATCCATCTGTTCGTCAGCAATTTACAAATCCTCAAACAGGGCTATTCGACAAGACTTTTGTGATTCAGTTTTTGAAAAACTTGAAGACGATGCCTGTGGAGCAGCAACAAGGTTGGGCTAAGTTTGAGTTATCATTAGCACAAGATCGTATTCGTAATAAATACGAAAACTTAATGCGTATGTCCAATTATGTAACTCAAAATGAGGCACAAAAAGAATATCAAACACAAAACGCGAAATTTGATGCTCGTTTTGTGTATGTTCCTTTCTTCTCCATTCCAGACTCTACGATCAAGGTAACGGATGCTCAATTGGAAGAATATTTGGCGAAACATAAAGATCAATACAAGGGAACTAACACACGTGCGATTCAATACGTAACGTTCCCAGTGGTTCCTACGAAACAAGATACAGCCGATTTTTATACTCAAATTAAGAAGTTAGCGAAAGACTTAGCGGTTGCTCCGAATGACTCTGCGTTTGCGATGCTTAATTCAGATGTAAGAACTCCTTATTTAGTTTCTTATGCAGAAATCCCTGAAGTGGTTAAGAGCCAATTGGCCACTTTCCAAGTCGGTGGAATTTATGGCCCATTCAAAAATGGATTAACGTATTCAATCTACAAATATGGCGGAGTTAAAAAAGATACTTTGTTCACGCTTCGTGCGAGTCATATTTTAATTGCTCCGGCCAACAAATCTGATTCGGCAAAAGCACAAGCTAAGACACGTGCTGAAGCAGTTTTAGCGCAAATCAAAGGGGGCGCAAGCTTCGAAACATTGGCTCAAATGAATGGAATGGATGGCACTGCTCAAAGTGGTGGAGATCTAGGATATTTTAAGAACAATGGTTCAATGGCTAAAGGATTTGAAAAAGCCGTTTTCGGATTTTCAGGAACAGGTTTGATGCCAGGATTGGTGGAAACAGAATTTGGTTTTCATATCGTTAAAGTAACAGATGGTAAAACAAATACATCTTACCGTTTAGCGGCGATCAACAAAACTATTTCTTCTTCACAGGCAACAATGGATAAGGTTTACACGAAAGCAGATGCGTTTGCCAATGCAAATGGTAACTTGGCGGCTTTTGAGGTAGCGCTTAAAAATGACAGAAGTTTGATCATGATGCGTGCAGAACGTTTGACTGAAAATGCCTCGGCGATCAATAATTTGGCCAATGCGCGCGAAATCGTTCGTTGGGCTTTTGATGATAAAACCGCTGTAGGTGATGGATCTAAAAAAGTTTTTGAGCAAGAAAATCAATACATCGTGGCTTATGTGACTGGCAAGACGGAAAAGGACAATGTGAAAGTAGCTGATTTCAAATCAGAACTTTCGAACATGGTACTTAACCAATTGAAAGGTGAGAAAATTTCAGCAAAATTAGCGGGCATCAAAGGTCCTTTAGAGCAAATCGCTCAGAAATATGGAGCGGGTGCATTGGTTGAAACTGTTTCAGCAGTTTCATTATCAAATGGTATGTTAAACACAGCGGGTCCAGATGCCATTGCATTAGGTCGCATGGCAGGTTTGAAAAACGGAAAGCGTTCGGCAGTATTTGTGGGAGAAAATGGAGTGTATGTGGCTGAAAAAACGGGAGGTGCACCTGCACCGGCCTTAGCTGATTACTCGACCTACAAGAATCAAATTCAATCTATGGGAACTCAGAGAGCTTCTTTTTACATTAATGAAGCCATCAAAGAAGCTGCTAAAATTGAAGATAAGCGCTATAAGTTCTATTAAGATTTAAATCCTATCAAAAGAAAAAGCATTCTGTGAAGGATGCTTTTCTTGTTTGGAAGAAGCATGAAAAACCGGATTAAACCTTTTATTGGCTTTTTATTGATCGCAATAGGCATATTGTTGATCGGGCTGAGCCCTTATATCCGATTGCGCTTTGACCTGAGTGAGGAGAAAAAATTCACCCTTTCTGCTTCGAGTATTGAATCAATCAGACAACAAAATGCCCCCATTCGCATAAAAGTATTTTTAGGGGGTGATAAATTGCCTGCTGGATTTAAGCGGATGGAGAAGGCCTTGGATGAATTGCTCTTAGATCTTAAAATGAATAGCAGCCAGGGCATTGAGATCGAGAAGATTGATGTGTATGAAGCATATCCGGATGAGTCGGCGCGCCAAAAAATCATCTTCGAATTAGATTCGTTAGGTATTCCGCCAACGAATGTTGTCAATAATGAAGATGGAAAACAGGTGCAGCAATTGGTCTTCCCTGGGGTGTTGATTGAAAAAGGAGATGCGCAAATAGGTGTATTGCTTTTAAAAGGAAATAAATTATCCTCACCACAGGAGATGTTAAATCAGAGCGTGGAGGGAATGGAATATGAAATTATGCAGGGGATTGCGTCTATATCCCAACAGGATCGAAAGAAGATTGGATTCTTTTTGGATTACAGCCATGTGCCGGCAATTAAGCAGATTGATTTAATTTCAAGCTTGAAAAAGCGCTATGATTTATATCCGGTCGACTTATCGGCTTCCCCCACACTGGATGGCTTAGATGCGATTTGTGTGATTCAACCCGATCGAAAATTCAGTGAGGCAGATCAGTATAAAATAGACCAATTTTTAGTTAAGGGGGGGAAAGCTGTTTTTCTATTGGATGGAATACGGGTGGATACGGTGGCAAATCAAGGATTGGTGGCGACACCCATCGATTTAGGTTTGCAAAATTTACTCTTCCGCTATGGCATACGTTTAAATTCCGATTTAGTCAAAGATGCACAATTGAGCGGCACGATTCCGCTGGCGGTGGGGAATTTTGGAAATAAGCCATCCATCGAATTGATGCCATGGCCAGCCTTTCCTCTGCTTCAAGGAAACCCCATTTCTGTGATTACCCGTAATCTAGATGCGGTGTACGGACATTTTGTGTCCAGCTTAGATACGGTGAAGGGAGCATCCTATTTGCAGAAAACAGCCTTACTGAAAACGAGTCCATATACACAGGTCCAACAAGCCCCTGCGACCCTCCCCTTTTCGGCATCAGGGAAAGAATTTGACCCCAAGAATTATGTGGCGGGATCTCGAGTTATCGCGTATTTAGTCGAAGGTAAATTTGTGTCCGCCTTCAGAAATCGAATATTACCTTTTGACAGCTTGTCAAAAAGTTT
The DNA here is from genome assembly GCA_903933935.1 of uncultured Cytophagaceae bacterium. Lineage (GTDB taxonomy): Bacteria > Bacteroidota > Bacteroidia > Cytophagales > Spirosomataceae > Aquirufa. Next base: position 16,333 of record CAIZMB010000084.1, on the reverse strand, counting down.
TGTGGCAGCTAGTGGAAAAGCAGGAGGTATCGTGGTGGTGGGAGATGGAGATGTTGCCTTGAATGAGGTAGATTTGGAAACGAAGAGTCCTTGGGGTTTGGGATTTGATCCATTTTCGAAACGTACGTATGCCAACAAAGACTTCCTGCTAAATTCGTTTCATTATTTATTGGACGATGGGCAGGCGATGATGTCAAGAAATAAAACGGTCAACTTAAGGCCTTTGGATAAAGGGAAAGTGAGATCGGAAAGGGCATATTGGCAGTGGTTAAATCTGTTGATCCCCCTTGGCTTTGGAATCCTAGTCAGTGCGGTGGTGATTTGGTACCGAAAGAGAAAATACAATCATTGATCAAAACAATTTGCATATTTGCTTGTTAGAAAAATAACAAATAATAACAACAAAATCATATTGAAAGATAAAGAGGTTTTTGATATCGCGATTATAGGTGCTGGCGCGGCAGGACTTCAATTACTATATGAATTAACCCAATCTCCTACTGATCATCACTTAAAAATTCTTTTGATCGATTCGGGTGACCGATCCGAGAAATCCTGGTGCTTCTGGCAGAATAATCCTCCCATCTATTCCCATTTAATTGAAAAAAAATGGAATCATTTAGCGTTTGTCGGCGCTGATGGAATGGAAATTAAATCCTGTGTTGAGCCTATCCATTACCATTACATCTCCTCTGAGAAATTCTATTCTTTTTTCTTTTCTGAATATATCCCTAAGAATCCAGGCATTGAAGTTGTGGCAGGAATGGCCAAAAATGTAGCTAAAGGAGATGAATATTTTACGATTTCATTAGAATCAGGGGAAACATATAGGAGCAAAAAAGTTGCCGACTCTCGGTTTAATCAAGAAGATTGGCAAAAGAGTGGCGGGCTTTATCAGCATTTTTATGGAAAGTTTATTCGCACAGATACTCCTACGTTTGACGAAAATAAGGCAACATTAATGGATTTTAGTTTAATCCAAAAGCATGAACATTTCACCTGTTTTCATTATATATTACCGTTTAGTAAAACCCATGCTTTGGTAGAGACCACCGTCTTTAGTACGAAGCAGTATGAGAAAGTGTATTATCAGGAACTTTGGGAGGAATATTGGAAGACTCAATTAGGGGCCATTCCGTATGCATTGGAAAAGGAAGAAATGGGAAGTATCCCGATGAGTGATTATGCGTTTCCATTGGAATCTGATGGAATCCTTAAAATAGGCACGGCGGCTGGTCAGGTAAAGGCATCCACAGGATATGCGTTCACTCGAATGCATCAAGACGCGAAAAATATAGTTAGCCAGGTCAATAGAAAAAAGCCAGGGCGCTTCCGGTTTTATGATCGCTTACTGTTAAGCATCATCAAAACAGATACAAAACAAGTTCCAGAGGTGATGAAACGACTCTTCCATTCAGTGCCTATGCCTCAAATATTAATGTTTTTGGATGAAAAAAGCACACTGTTCCAAGAGATTCAGATATTCTGCAGACTCCCCATTCGCCTATTTTTAACGCATTTATGGAAAAGCTTTACCAGATCCAGATAAAGAGATTTTTTGGATCTATCGTCACGATCGGATATGGTGGTTTTCGCTTTTTGGTGGAACCAAGCAATCCATATTTTGATTATGCATTTACCTTTATTTTCATGTTTTTATTGGGTATTCCACATGGTGCAGGGGATCATTTACTTATTCAAAAACAGAAAAAAGACCAAGGTTTATCTTTTTCTCTACTGAGGTTCGTGGGATCTTATTTGGGGGTAATGCTACTTTATGCGCTCATGTGGTATTATTTTCCCAAAATTTCCTTTGTTATTTTTATATTAATCTCAATTTTTCATTTTGGTGATTTTGAAAATGATGAAGTAGAAAAGGGCTCTATTTTAGCGTTTGGTCAAAAAATGTCTTTAGGGCTGGGGATATTAGGTTGGATCATTTATTTCCATTTTGATGAGGTAAAAGTGGTTTTGGGAGATTGGGTTTGGGCATTACCGGTAGCTTTACCTGCCTACTGGCCCTATCTGTGTTTATTGGGTATCCTACTAGGATTTAGACGCCAAAGCATGTTTCGTTATATCAACACCCTTATTACGCTTATACTAGGTTGCTGGTTACCCTTGCTTCCTGCCTTTGTGTGTTATTTTGCTTGTTGCCATGCGGTATACAGCTTGAGTGATATGTCAAAGCATTTACAATTAAATTTGAAAACTATTTTAGCTAAATTATTACCCTTCAGCTTTTTAGCTTTCGTCATGGGTTTTTTCTTTCTTAAAATGAACTCAAATACGGGTGTTATTTATTACTTATTTATTTTTCTTTCGCTGTTAACTATGCCACATTTTTGGTTGATGCATCAATTTGTGAAAAAAAAATAATGCCTAAACACTCCAAATTTGCACTTTTTAAATATATTCTTTTATTTTTTTTGTATTTAAAAAACAATTTTTAAATCTTTGAGTTTATTAACAAAATCATTTTCAACCTTTTTAAACTTTTTAATTATGGATTTAGTAAACATTTTGTTGGACGGCAGTTTAGCTGCCGGTGATTACATTGGCTTTACCTTCTTTACAGGTTACATGTCGATGTTGGCTGCCTCTATCTTCTTTATTGTAGAGCGCGGAACAGTAAATGATAAATGGAAAACATCTTTGTTGATTTCAGCATTGATTACCTTTATCGCTGCAGTACATTATTTTTACATGCGTGGTGTGTGGTTAGAAACACATGAGTCACCAACTCAATTCCGTTACATTGACTGGACTTTAACAGTTCCTTTGATGTGTATTGAGTATTATTTAATCTTAAAGCCAGCGGGTGCTAAAGGCGGGATGTTATCTCGTTTAATCTTTGGATCTGTGGTGATGTTAGTTGCAGGTTACATTGGAGAGGCAGTAGTTCCAGAACAAAACGTGTTATGGGGTATCATCTCTACTTTAGGATGGGCAGTGATCATTTATGAAATCTACGCAGGTGAGGCGTCTAAATTAGCCGCTGCTTCTACTAGTGAGGCTGTGAAGTCTGGATATAACGTAATGCGTTGGTTTACATTAGTAGGTTGGGCTATCTATCCAATCGGATACATGATGTTACCAGGTAACTTATTAAGTGGTTTTGCTGGAAACATCGATTTAGCTTATAACATTGCTGATGCGGTGAACAAAATCGGTTTTGGTTTAGTTGTTTATTCAATTGCCAAAGGAGCTACAGCAGCAGAAAAATAGATTTTAAGTTGTTTGGTTTTTTAAAAGGGGGAAGGAGCTTTGACTTCACCCCTTTTATTTTTTACATCAAAAAATTAATTTAAGTATCCATTTTTTTCTTCAAATGGATTTTCCAAGCGAATACAATAAATGATTCCTTTGGTATAGTTCTTAAAATATTTTAACTTCAATGTTTGAACGCAAAAATGATTGCGTTTGGGTCAATAAAATTTTAAAGCTGAATTAAATAATGAAATTCTTAGTCGCATCGAATGTTCTGTTAAAGCAAATTTCCGCGATCAACGGAGTGGTTGCTAGTAATCCCATCATTCCAATTTTGGAAAACATATTAGTCGAGTTGACCGGTGATAAACTCACCTTAACCGCGTCTGATTTGCAGACGGTGATGACGACAACTTTAGATGTGGAGGGATTTGAGAATGGCTCTATTGCGTTGCCGGCCCGATTATTATTAGAGACTTTGCGTAGTTTACCGGACCAACCGGTTACTATAGGAGCGGATCCGGGTACTTTTGGTGCGGAGATTTCGACTCAAAATGGTCGTTTTAAGTTAAGTGGTGAAAACCCAATTGACTTCCCAAGAATTCCGGAGGTGGCTAAAACACAATCGATTAATTTATCGGGATTAGTGTTAGGCGAAGCGATAGCGAATACGTTGTTAGCTGTTTCCAATGATGACATGCGTCCGGCGATGACGGGGGTATTGATTCAAATGATGGGAGATCATACAAATTTTGTGGCTACGGACGGTCATCGTTTGGTACGTTATAGACGAAATGATATACGTCCAGAGACGCAGAGTAGCTTAATATTACCGAAGAAAGCGTTGGCTCTTTTGAAATCTACTTTGCCGATGGATGATACGCAGGTGACGGTCGACTTTTCGGCCTCGAATGCCTTCTTTAGTTTCCAGAGTTTCCAATTAATTTGTCGGATTATCGATGAGCGTTTCCCAGAATATGAGAATGCGATCCCGAAGGAGAATAATGAAATTTTAACGATCAATCGCTTGGAGTTTTTAAGCTCGGTAAAGCGTATTTCGATTTATTCGAATAAGACGACGCATCAAATTCGTTTGAAGTTAACGGCTAATTTGTTGACACTTTCGGCGGAGGATTTGGATTACTCGAATGAGGCGAATGAGGCCTTGCCTTGTGAATATTCGGGGAAGGATATGGAGATTGGATTTAATGCTAAATTGATTTCGGAGTTGTTGAGCAATTTATCGGCCAAATTTGTGGACATTAAATTGAGTGAGCCTAATAAGGCTGGCTTAATTATCCCGTCGGATCAAGATGAGAGTGAAGATATCTTGTTGTTGGTGATGCCGGTGATGTTGAATTCGTATAATTGATTGTAGGGGACGGGTTTACCTCGTCCCAAAATAATAGGTATTAAATAAAAAAATATGAAAAAGGTATTATCATTTTTGTTGGTTATGTTGAGTCTGTCTGCATTTGCGGCGGAGGGTGATGGGGTACAGTTTTTTGAAGGAAGCTTCCGTCAGGCTTTGGCCAAGGCGAAGAAGGAGAAGAAATTAATTATGTTTGACGCATACACTTCATGGTGTGGACCTTGCAAGGTATTAAAGACGAAGGTATTCCCAAATAAAGAGTTAGGGGATTATATCAATGCGCATTATGTGTCGATCGGTGTAGACATGGAGGCGGGCGAGGGTCCGGCTTTGGCTAATATGTATCCATTAGAGGGCTACCCGACGATCATGTTCATGGATGCAAGTGGTCGTGTTAAGAAAAAGGTCTTAGGTTTACCGCAGGGTGGCGCTAAGGAGTTGCTGGGAATTGCGAAGGGGGTAAAGAATTAAAAAAAATATTATTGTAGTTAGAGGCCTGAATATCATTCAGGCCTTTTTTTGTAGATTTAAATAATCCCATCTTTTTCAGCTTGGTTTTTGATGTCATGAATTTCGATCGATTTGGTTGATTTCTTTTTCATTTGGATGTTGATAAACTCAACAAACAGCGAGAAGGCGATGGAGAAGTAAAGGTAACCTTTGGGAATTTGTCCGATGGTATTTCCTAGGATACTGAGTTCAGAGCCGTGGCTGGCTTCGGCGATCAGCATAAAACCGATCATAATGAGGAAAGATAGGCCAAGTACTTGGAGTGAGGGGTGATCATTCACAAAACGGCCAACGGGCCCAGAGAAAGCCATCATGATAATGGCAGAAGCCACAACGGCGATGATCATCACCCACATGTTATCGGAAAGGCCTATCGCGGTCAAAATCGAGTCGATGGAAAAGACTAGGTTGATGAGGGCGATTTGCGTCACGATGGTACCGATGCTGTTGATTTTCTTTTGGGTATTGCTACTTAGGTGTTCCTCCTCCCCTTCTAGCTTCATGAATATTTCGTTGCTGGCTTTGTAGAGTAGAAAGAGACCGCCGATAAACAGGATGATGGATTGTCCGGTGGGGGCGGCATTGAAGTAGGTATAATGAATGTGGGCAAAGGGTTTTTGGAGTGATATAAGAATGGAAATACCAAAAAGCAAGATGATTCTAAAAATCATGGCGAGGATCAAACCTATGTTACGGGCTTTGGCTTGATCTTGCTTAGGCAAACGGGCTGCGGTGATTGAAATGAAGATTATATTATCAATTCCCAGGACAATTTCTAAAAAAGTAAGGGTCAGTAAACTGATTAAGTTATCGAGGCTAAGAAGTTGATCCATGGGATATTATATGTGTATACAAAGATGCGTTCTTTCGTTCAAAAAATCAAAAGAAAGGTTGTTGGCGCAAAAATATCCATTTTTTTCTGTGTCCTACTTGGATAAAAATAAATAATTTCGGATATTTGCAATCCCATTCAGCGGAATGGTCCTATAGCTCAGCTGGTTCAGAGCACCTGCCTTACAAGCAGGGGGTCCAAGGTTCGAATCCTTGTGGGACCACCAGAATCCACCTCAAAAGGGTGGATTCTTTTATTTTACGGGAGTGGTAGCAAAACAGGTAGCACGAGAGGGTATTTCAGGTGAAATTTAACTTTGTTTAAATTTAAACGAAGTTGAAAATCAAAACATAAAGTCTAGACAAAAAAAAGAGAAACATAAGTCTCTCTCTTTTAAACACTTTAAAACTCTAATATTTTAAAGTTGTTCTCTTTTTGGATGACAAATCAATTACAATCTGCTTTTCATTTTCAACTTTTGACTTATTCAAAACCGGTATTTTTTGAAAAATAGCGGTTTTTCTATTCGATATTCCTACTCTACAGCTTGTTATTTTGAAAGTATCTGGGCAAACTTGTTGGCCATATCCATCGCATGTAAAGGCTCCAATGATCAAAAAATTGAAAACAATTTTAAAGAGCTTTTTTTTCATAAATCTTCAAGATTACTTTTCACAGGAATCACGCCTTCTTTATGCTTTCGAACTAATTCATTTATTTCATTGACAATTTTTTCATTTTTACCATAAATATCATATTGCTCTGAAGGGTCTACAGATAGATTGAAAAGTACAGGTTTTTCTAATTTTTCAATTTTCTCTGGATAGCCAATGGGATTATTTTTCAAATAATATAATTTATAATCACCTAAGCGAGCGGCAAATAAATCAGTAGCGTGGTAAAAAAACATCTCATTTCTAGGATTTACATCTTTATTTTGTACCATTAATGGACTTAAATCATATCCATCTGTTTTAACTTGAGAAGGAATATCGATGTTTGCTATACTACAAAGAGTTGGCAATATATCTAAGGTACTACCCATCTTCATCTCAACCCTTGGTTTAATATTAGTAGGCGACCAAACGATAAATGGAACGCGCATTCCACCTTCATAGCTCGTTCCCTTAGCACCAAACAATAATCCCGAAGAACCTCCTTGTTCATTAAATAACTTCCAAGGACCATTATCAGAAGTAAAAATCACATACGTGTTTTCATCCAAATGCAACTCCCTTAATGTTTCTAATACTTTTCCAACGCTCCAATCAAGCTCTTCAATTATATCCCCATACAAACCTCTAATACTTTTCCCTTTGAAATCTTTGCCTGCAAATAGTGGTACATGTGGCATTGAATGTGCCAAATAAAGAAAAAATGGTTTCTCTTTATTTCTTTTGATAAAATCAACAGATTCCTCCGTATACCTTTGTGTGATCTTATTTTGATTTGCTGGTCTTTCTATTATTTCTGAATTTCTCATGAGTGGAACGTTGAAATCCTGAAAATTTGGCGTAAACATATCTTCACGAGTCATACCCCCTTTTCGGTCCATGTCATTTGAATAAGGTATTCCAAAATAATAATCAAATCCATTATTATTAGGTGCAAACTGTTTTAAATGACCCAAATGCCATTTACCTACTAATGCAGTTTGATAGTTATTTGCTTTTAATATTTCAGCAATGGTTAATTCAGATTCAGGTAATCCACCTTTTGAATCGGGGAATAAAACCCTACGTTTATAACTTTCCATTCCTATCCTTACTGGTAATTTCCCAGTCATTAAAGCGGCTCTTGAAGGAGTACAAACATTAGCAGCTACATAGAAATTAGTCCATTTTTGACCTTCATAGGCCATTCGGTCTAAATTAGGCGTTTTTATGACCGGATTACCAAACGTTCCTAAATCCCCATAGCCTAAATCATCTGTATATATGACGATAAAGTTGGGTTTCCGTTTTTTTGAAGTTTGTGCTGTTGACCGAAAACTAGTCAAAACGCATAATGCGGCAATAAATAATTTAAGTTTCATAATAGATTATTTTAATGGTTTTTGCCATGGAACTCTTCCTCCTTCTTGGATGAATGTCATTAATAAATTGTTTAATTTTTTTGTCATTTCAGGGTTTGATTCAACCAAATTATTCTTCTCGAGTGGATCATTTTTTAAGTTATATAATTCATAAGGCAAGAAAGGAGAGTTTTGTAATAACTTCCAATCTCCCAAGCGAATAGCGTGATACGCTTTCCCTCCATATTGAATTCCACCCTCTCTTCTTGTAAAATAAATGGGACGTTCTTGTTGTTCATTTCCCTTATTCAAAAGCGTATTTGCAAAACTTCTTCCTTCTATTTTGTGAGAAAAAGTTGTACCTACTAATTCAAGAATGGTTGGATAAATATCCATAGACAAATTAACAAGAGAAGAATTTGAGCCTTTTGCAATCTTATTTGGCCAACTAATTACAGTTGGAACTCTCAATCCTCCTTCATACATACTTTGTTTTCCATCTCTAACTGGGCCATTATTTGCTAAATCTGGCAAGTGGCCTCCATTATCTGAAGTGAAAACTATGATCGTATTTTCATATTGACCTGATTTCTTTAATGCATCAACCACCTTACCTATCCCATCATCTAAGTGCTCAATTAATGCCACTAGCTTAGCCCTCTTTTCATTAATTCCTGGGTTTTTCATTAATACTTTATCCAACCATTCCTTAGGAGGCTGAACAGGAAAATGAGGCGCATTATAGGCTAAATAAAGAAAAAATGGTTGATTACTTTGAGCTTGTTTTTGAATATAATCCACAGACCATTGTGTAAACAAATCGGTAGCATGTCCTACTGGCTCAATTTTCTGATCATTTAATCGCATGAAATTAATGCCATGGCGAAGATGCGTCAAATAATCTTCCATCATATCTTCAAGCCAACCATGGAAAAAATCAAACCCTTTTTCATTGGGGAGATTGGGCGATTCTAAGCCTAAATTCCATTTACCTATATGAGCAGTGTGATATCCAGCTTTTTTTAAGACTTTAGGCAATAAAATAGTACTTGGATTAAGATAACCCCAGTTATTTTCTTTGTTATAGCGAATTAAGCCAGGAACACCCACAAAATCAGGGTATCTACCTGACATTAATGAAGCTCTTGTAGGTGCACATACAGGTGAATTCGAATAGAAATAATCGAACCTCATTCCATCCCTTCTCAAATGATCAATATTAGGTGTACTTAAATCTTTATTGTCATAATAGGAAACATCGTGATAGCCTAAATCATCTGTAAGGATAATGAGTACGTTAGGTTTCCTATTTTGTGCCAATAAAAAACAACTACTTAAACACCATATAAAAATAGCTAAAATGCCTTTTTTCATTTGCTATAAATTTTAATTAACAAAATAGATTGAATCAAATTATTCTCAAAAAGCAATTAAAATATACTTTAAAAATTTGAATATGAATCGGGAAGGCCATTTGGACACTTCCCGATTTATTTCACTTTAAATAAATAATTAAAATCAATCCTAAAAGATCCTTTACCATTTAGGATTTTGAACTAACTTGGGATTAAGAGATAACTCACTTACCGGAATAGGTAATAAATTATAATAATCTAAATAACCAGTGGGAAATTTAGTTTCAATGACCCCCCCTAAATGATCCTTAATTACTATCGGATAAATATCTTTCCCGATATTCCATCGTCTTATATCAGACCAATATAAACCTTCTAAAGCAAATTCAATACGCCTTTCTTTTCTAAGACGATCCCGAGCTTCCACCTGCGATAATCCCTTTGGAATCTTTGTGATTTTTACGTCCTTTCTTTCAGTTCTAATTCGATTAATTATATCGATTGCATCATCTATATTCTTATTCAATTCAATCATAGCCTCTGCTTTTGCCAATAATACATCCGCATAACGTAACACAATGTTATTGATAGATGACTGACCAGAAGTAGGCAAGTTCGCCATTTGGTTTTCTCGATATTTACGGGTACTTAGATGCTTTAATCTGTTCCCAGGATGGTTGAATGCTCCACCAGCGTAAATGTAGTTAGGAAAGCGGAAACCCAAAATATATGAACCTGGAATAACAATGGTGAATTCTAAACGAGGATCCCTATTTTTAAACTTATCAGCTGCATTAACTGGACTACCATCTATGGTTTCATACGCATCCACTAGATTATCTGTAGGCACATACCTAGACCCGCGTGTAAAGCTACCCGTTCCTGTTCCGCAATATTGATCAATAAAGGAACCTTGTGAATTTTCGCCTGAAATATATTGAATATCAAAAATTACTTCAGAATTATTCTCATTTTCTTGTTTGAATAAACCCTCATAACTAGGATACAATGAATACTTATTCAATGCTTCAATTTGCTGGGACACCTCTAGCACTTTGTCATATTTATTTTGAAACAAATAAGCTCTCATTTTTAAACCCATTGCCGAACCTTTATCAGCTCTTCCTATCTCTGGCGCCTTAACACCTAAGTTTTGAATAGCAACATCATAATCTGAAATCACTTGATCCCAAGTTGCTTCTTTAGATGCTCTTGTAATCACGCGTGCTTCATCTGTAGTTAAAGCACTGTTCGCAAGTGGTACACCACCATAAGCATCAGCCAATAATGAATAAGCTAAACCTCTTAAAAAATGAGCTTCCCCCTTATAAATATTCTTGGCCGCATCAGTTAATTTAACTTGATCTAGAGCTTTCAATAAATAATTAGCCCTAAAAATAATCGCGTAACATCTGGTCCAACGAAAAGTAATAATTTCCGTATCAGTTGATGCCAACTGCCCATTTCCCATTTTAGTAATTATTAAATTACCCCAATTAAAGGCATTTGGAGTGGCTCCATCCAAAACACCAAAGCCAAATAACCCCTCATTATAAATAGATGATTCTCTTAATAAGGCATAAGCGCCATTTAGTGCAAGCTTAATATCCGCCTCATTTTGAGGAAAGTTAGCTGTTGTAATCTTGTCTTCTGGAAAAATTTCCAAGTATTGATCAGAACAACTAAAACACAAGCTTACTAAAAACAAACATAAGTTTATATATATTTTTTTCATGATCTTAAAAGTTTAAATTAACGCCTAAAGTAACGATCCTTGGAACTGGGTATTGATTTACACTGGAATCAAACGTATTCTTCTCAGGATCATACCCATCAAATTCATTACTAACCAGCGTATACATATTTTGAGCATTTATATATATGTAAGCCTTTTTCAATCCATATTTATTGGAAATTCTTTCAGGCACGCTATACCCTAATTGAATATTTTTCAACTTGACAAAGTCTACTTTATTTACCCAAAATGAAGATTGAGAATTATTCCAAGAATTATCAAATCTTGCCATTGGGATATTAGTATTTGTATTGGTAGGTGTCCATGAATTTAGCCAGCGCTCACCAACTACCCTATTTTCATAGGTCAGGTTAGTGAAATTGTTTTGATTAAACATGTTTACTCCTAAAATACCCTGCATCAAAATATTCAAATCGAATCCTTTAAATTTAAAAGATGGAGATATACCAAACGTAACTTTAGGAATCGTATTACCTATGGACTGTTTATCTTCAAATCCCAATTTCCCATCATTATTTAAATCTTCAAATTTAAGGTTACCAGCCTTCGGCTTGAATCCATTAGCAAACATATGCTCAGATGCTTCTTGATCAGTTTGGTATATTCCTACAACTTTGTAACCATACAATTCTCTATATGAATACCCTTCTCGAATCAAATAAAGTTGATCTGGCGACCTAGATGTACCAAACTTAGTAACCATATTGTCAATATAGGTAACGTTTAAACCCATATTAAAACCTAGTTTATTACGATCTAATACCTGATTGTTGTAATTCAAAATCAATTCAACACCATTGTTAGTCATTTCTCCTTTATTTTCAAATGGAGAGTTCAATCCACCTAAAACTAAGGGGATAGGGAGCTGGACTAAGATATCTTCCGTCTTCTTTGTAAAGTAATCAGCTTCAATAGAAATTTTATTCTTTAAAAAAGACATCTCAATTCCAATATCCGTTGTAGAAGTCTTTTCCCAAGAAATGTTCTCATCAATTAAATTGGTTATAGCTGCACCTGGAGCTAACTTACCCCCATAATTATAACTCAAGGCATTATTTTGGTTAATAATAGTTAGGTAGGGCCAATAATCTGATATATTTTGATTTCCCAATCTGCCCCAAGAAGCTCTTAATTTTAAATTTGATATTACTTCAGAGTTTTTCAAAAATTCTTCATCTGAAACACGCCATCCCGCTGAAAATCCTGGGAAATAACCCCATCGATTCCCATCTTTAAATCTGGAAGAAGCATCTGCTCTAAAATTAGCTTCAAACAAATATTTCTGATTAAATGCATAATTCAACCGACCGAAATAAGATAGTATGCGCAAAGCATTCATATTACCAGAACCTTGAATACCAGATGTACCAGCATCTACCTGAGTTAAACCTTCTTTTGGTGGACTGCTTCTTCTTGCATATAAAGTTTGAATTTTATTGGATTCAATTTGAGTACCAGCAATGGCAGAAACATCATGAACCTTGTTGAACGTATTGCTGTAATTTAATGTGCTAAAGAGGTTTGTATTGAAACCAGAAATATTTCCTCTATTTATTTCTAAACCCTCCCTATTGAAATTTTTGGTAATCGTTTCAATTCCAGAATCCGTGTATCCAAAAACACTCGAATTGTAGCGATCCACTAAATTCCATGTACCATTAGCTGCAAATGTTGTTTTTACTGATAAATGCTTTGTAAAATTTACTTCTGCCGTTGCATTAATAGATAACAAATTCTCTTGTGATGATGTTTGCCCATTTGCAGCGTCAATTAAAGGGTTTCTGTTGTCATATAATAATGCTCCATTACTATTAGTCGCTTGAACCGATCCGAAGCGCCCATCTCTGGCGTAAGGTGCAATAAATGGTGAAGCTCCGCTCAACATTTCAAATACACGCCCTAAAGATCCATAAGTTACATCAGCATAAGGTTCCTTGGAAAGACGATTGATGTAACTAACTCGACCGCTAATTTTCAACCAATTATTGATTTTAGAATCTAAATTAGCCCTTAAACTAAAACGCTGCGAGTTCGTATTTACCACCATTCCTTCTTGATTCAAGTAATTAAATGATAAAAATGTGGTAGTTTGAGCAGATCCCCCGCGGATAGACACATTGTGTTCTTGAATCCTCGCAGGCTTAAAAAGCTCTGAAAACCAATTCGTATTTGGGTATTTAAAATTATCAGTACTCGTTCTAAATGCATTGATTAAATCAGGTGAATACAGTGGACTAGCTCCATCATTTACCAGTGCCCTATTACTTAGTTCCATGTTATCGGCACTATTGCTTATCGTCTTATACCTCATACCAAGGGTCTGTACTCCTACATACGAATTCACATTTACTTCCATTTTCTCATTGTTTTTCCCCATTTTAGTGGTGATTAAAACAACTCCATTCGCCGCTTTCGATCCGAAAATTGCTGCACTAGCCGCGTCTTTCAACACAGAAATTGATTCAATGTCAGAAGGATTTAATTGGTCAAATGTTCCTTCAACTCCATCCACAATAATTAAAGGATTTGAATTATTTAAAGTACCCCATCCTCGAACTCGTATTTGCGATCCATCGCCCCCTGGCTTTCCAGAGTTTTGACTTACCCAAACTCCTGAAGCTGTTCCTCCCAATGCTTGTGATGAATTAGTCAATGGTCTATTATTTAATTTTTCATCAAACTTGATGGTTGATATAGCCCCTGTTAAATTTACTTTTTGTGTACTTCCATAGCCCACAACCACCACTTCAGCCAAAGCTGTGACATCAGGTTTAAGCGAAATATCTAATTGGCTTTTATCGCCAACTGAAACTTCTTGGCTTGTATAGCCTACAAAAGATATCAAAAGAGAAGCATTGTTATCAGGAACCGTTAAGCTAAAATTACCATTCGAATCTGTCTGTGTACCTTTTGCAGTTCCTTTTATACTTACATTTACTCCAGGCAATCCTTGACCTGTTTCATCCTTTACTTTTCCTGTGATAGGCTTATCCACCAACTGAAGTTGATTTAAGGTAGGTATACTTGAGCCCACTTCCTGATTACTTCGAAGAATAATTCGATTTTCTTTTACTAAATACTCCACGGAAAGTGGTAATAGTAATTCATTCAATACTTGATCAAGTCGTTTTTTAGTCACATTAATAGTGACCACTTGTGACGTATTAATATTACTTGAACTGTATACAAATCTAACATTGACTTGTTTTTCAATAGTTGATAGCACTTTTTTTATGTCTGCTTTTTCCATTTGTAAGGAAACAGTCTTACTTAAATCAAATTGACTATAAGCAGAGTGTGCATAAGAAAAAGTGCAAAAAACTAAACAGATGATTAATTGTTGTAATGTGATTTTCATAATTGTCAAAAACAATTTTGGAAACAGATGTGATTTGTTCATACTTTTACATAGTTAAGGTTTTACGATCATTAACTTAGTTTTACCAACTATTGGCAAAACTTCTGGCCGGAGATGCGACAACATCTTCGGCTTTTTTCAATTTAATTTAAGATCTATTCATTTTTTTATTTATATATTTTATTTACAAGACTTTCCATTAACAAAAATTGTAGAACCACGTACCTCATATTTGGCACTAATGGATGTGCATGCAACGTCTAGCTGCTTGTATAAATCTAAGCCTCCTAAATCACCTGTAAATAGACATTTTTCAATTTCTTTATTTACAAATATGATATCAACTCCATAAAATAATTTTAATCGATCTCTTAAATCACCAAATTGAATTTCATCAAATATAAAATCTGACTTCTGAAGATTAGGGAGTAATAATTGGGGTGTTTCAACAATACTTTCTTGAATCGTTTGGTTTTCAGTGTTATAAATAGCCTTCAAATTCGGTGTCAATACAACACCATTTAATTTTTTCGAAATGCCATTTTTTGAAGTAGCATAAACAGAAACTTTTCCGCTAATCACAGCTACTTCTATGGATTTATTTTGATTATCTGCCCCCACTTTAAAACTAGTCCCCAAAACTTCAGTGACTAAATTTCCCATTCGAACTAAGAAGGGTTTTTTCTCGTTTCTAACTACTTTGAAAAATGCCTTACCTTTTAATAATACAGTCCGGTTGACTTTTCCGAAATCTTCCGAAACGATAATACTTGAATTTTTTTCTAACACAACTTTGCTACCATCCGGAAGCGTCAATGTCTGATTGGTATTTGCATTATTTTGGGTTTCCATACCCCTACTATCAGAAATTACATTTCTTCGGAAAAATTCAGGAAAATATAGATAAATGGAAAAACTAACTACGAGCAACAAACATGCAGCTATGGTTATTTGAACCCATCGGTTATGCTTATTAAAATTTCTTATTTTAGACTTATTAAAGAGTGCGTCATTAATCTTATTCCACATTCTACCTTCTTCTGATTGCATCTCTTTTTCATCTTTAAAAATAGATAGTTCAGAATGAGTGACAATGGTTTCATTAACTATTCCTTCCAAAAAAATAATTTCTTCAGGAGTACAATCACCATTTTGAAATTTTTGCAATAGATTGTCGAATTCCTTCTTTTTCATTGTATTCATTTTAATTAGCTGAATAAAAATCCTTAAAATTCTCCCTTAGAAATTTCAAAGATTTAGTTACGTGATATTCAACGGCTTTTTCTGATAATTCTAGTTGGGCAGCAATCTTTTTAACTGGCATTTCATCGATTTTACTCAACCTAAATATTAAGGCGGTTTTTTCTGGCATTGACAACATTAGTTCATTGAGTCTTTGCTCAAACTCTTTTGAAAATATGAGCTCTTCTGTAGAGCTAGTTTCATTTATTTGATTCAATAATTGAAACTCTTTAAACTTCCTGATATTGATTTGATTTCGAAGCGATTTATTAATTAAATTTCGGCTTGCTATAAATAAGTATACTTTCAGATTTTCGATTTTACTATCTTCTCGATTATTCCATAAACTAAGCATCAAATCATGAAGTATTTCTTCTGAATCTTCTTTTGACCCTAGGTTCTGGTATACAAAACCATAAATAAACTTCCAATACCTTCTATATATTACCTCAAACGCTTTATTATTACCCGTTTTTACAAGCAACAATAATTCAGTATCAGATAATTCATTTAAAATCATTAGGTAAGCTAGCTAGTACAATTTCCGTAAGGTCCCACAAGTTGCAATAATCCCTAAGATGTTTTATATTTTATTTAAAAATAGTAATATAAACGCCTGGTTTAAGCTGATTAGGCTTTCCTCAGCCTAATTTCATCCAGGGTTAATTCATTTTAAATAAAACA
>CAIZMB010000083.1 GCA_903933935.1 uncultured Cytophagaceae bacterium | reverse complement strand
TTAAATAAAAAAGTAGCTAAAGACTTCAAATGCCAATACCTAGACATCACAGTTTTAGGGAGAGAGGCTAAATCAAATCCTTCATGGATTGCTAAGGATGGTCTGCATCCTTCGGCGATGGCCTATAAAAAGTGGGCTGAACAAATTGGACTACTTATTGTAAGGTAGGACTCCTCTAAAATTTTTGAATAAAATCCGAATTTAAGCCAATATAAAATTCTTAATTATGTCTCAGCTCTAAAGATCTAGTTAAAAAAATCATTTCATAGCCTATTTGCATTTAATATAGGAGGAATAGGTGGGTAGAACTTATAGCATCTTTTCATGGTTCGTTGGTCGTTGACGCTCGATTCGATTTTCTTTGGGTTCTTATGATGATGTAATAATGATTTAGATTTATTTTAATTTAACTAAATTGTCGTAAAAAATTATTGATTTGGAAATTTTAGCGCCTGTATTTGGCATATTTACTTCTTTCATTCTGTTGTATTATTTGAGTTCATTGAACAGATCCAATGTTTTTTTAGCGCTCTTTTTCCTTTGTTGCAACTTGGTTGTATTAGTCTATTTTGGACTACATTACAGCAAAGTTGAGTTTTGGGAGGGTGTTTGTTTTGTTCACTTTTTGCCGCTTTCCTTTCTGCTAGGTCCCTTATTATTTTTCTATGTCAAGTACTCCGTTTCAGAACATAAGGAGTTCCGACGAATAGATGCATTGCATCTACTTCCAGCGGCTTTTATCGTGATTGCTTGTTGGCCCTTCACGAGTTTGCCCTTTGACGTTAAAACAAAAATGGCCCACGAAATTGTCAATATTACGGAGGATTATCGCTTGAATTTTAATTGGGTAACCTTTGAGGAAATTTTATATGGACGCTCGATTCATTTGATTATTTATTCCTTATCAAGCGTGATTTACTTCTTTTGGAACAAAAAATTATTGATTAAAAAATATGGAATGATTCCATCCAATCACTATGTGATCAAGCGTTGGTTTTTCACCTTAGCGTTTTTACAGGTATTAATTGCCAGCATGAGCTTAGGGCACATGATTACCCTGTACACAAAACCATTTTCTTTTTTAGGTATTTCTTCCATTGCGCTTTTTAGCGAAAGTCATTTTTTTAGAATTTGTGGCGGTGGCTTCTTTGTGCAAAATTTCTTTTTGTTTCTATTTCCTAAAATATTATACGGAAATATCTCGTATAGGGAAGGGATGGAGGATGAAACAAATTTTAGAAAAATAAAATTAAGTCTTTCTAAACCTCTGAAAAGTGTACAGGGTGAAATTGATTTTAATTCATTGATTTTGCCCTATCTAGCCGAATCACCTTTTGTAAAAAAAGATTTTACGCTGTCTCAAATGTCCTTTGACCTTAAAATTCCAGAACGTGTATTATCCAATTACTTCAATAAGGAATTGGAAAAAACTTTTGGTGAGTGGAAAAATGATTTAAGGATTGAATATGCAAGCCAGTTGATACACGATGGAAACGCTAAGAAACTAACCATAGAAGCGATTTCTAATCTTTCCGGTTTTGTGTCTAGATCTAAGTTTATAGACGCTTTCAAAGCCCGCAAGGGAGTGACTCCGTCTGTTTATATAAAGGAAAACAATTTTGACTGAGGCGATTAGCCCCAGTCAAAAGGTTTTATTTGGCGGCAGGTAATAAACCTAATTGTTGCATAAACACCATGTTGTCCATGAAGTCTTGCTCCTCTGCGATCTTGCCATCTTTCATTTTAACGATGGTCGTTCCGATTACGTCAACTGATTTTCCAGTAGCAGGAATACCAAAGAATGTTCCCGTATGTTTACCTTTGAATTGCCAGTATTTTACTAATTTATCACCATCAGCAAAAATTTCTTTTATGATAAATTGGCGCTCTGAAAATCCGGTAACATAGTTTTCATAATAGGCTTTAGCATTAGCCTTGCCTTTAGTTTCAGGCACCGTGTGAAGAATCGCATCGTCTGTATATGCGGAGTCAAGGATATTCGTCCGACCTTCATTAATGGCCACTTCCCAAACACGAGAATAGTAAGTAATATTCTCTTTGCCTTTGGCGGCATTCTTGTCACTTTCGCTGGTGCAAGCCAAAACACTTGCAGCGAATAAAACGGTAAGAATGGATTTTTTGATCATTGTATAATATATTAAGTTTGCCAAATCTATCAAAACATGGCTATTCGATCAAAGTTCAAAACCTACAAAAATGTTCCCAAAAGCATAAAAAGGAACAACTTGGAAATACGTTTTATGATATTCCCTAGGGCTTTTTCCTAATTTGTTGCTCATTCTAAAAATTAATCAAAATATCATTCCATGAAAAAAATTATTCTTTTAGGTGCATTCATTGCATCTACCCTTACGCTTTCGGCTCAAACAGCTGGAAAGATATTTTCAGGTCCAAGTGCTGGGAAATCATTCCAATTAGGTTCTGAAAAATCTAGTCAAGTTGTATTGGATGCAGTTAAGGCTTATAACTCAAATAGTTCTGCAGCAGAGATGGCTTTGTGGACTGAAGAAATGCAGAAAATGGGCGGAGACTTCAACCGTAAATGGCATTCATCTATGAAATCATTAAATGATGTGCCTATATCCATTCTTCCTATTAAAGTTCAGGGTTCTACAGATGAAATTGTGATGTTACAATCCGTTGAGGACCGAGTTGCTAATGACGGGTCTAAGCAAAAAATGAATTTGTTTGAATTGTTTACAGTAAACAAAGCTGGGAAAATCAGTGATTTCCAACAATATTCAACTATCCCTTCTACAAACGAATTTGGTAAAACGTCCGGTGGTAAAATGATTACCGCTAATCCAGCAGATGAAAATAATGGTAGATCATTCCAATTTTCAAACCGTGGAGAAATTGCTGCCATAGAGAAATGGGTGAAGGCTTACAACGCGATGGATGCAGCTGGAGTTTATGAGGTGGTTGCTGACGAAATAAAGACGGTCGATTTTGAAGGAAAAAAAGCTGTGTTAAAAAAGAGTGATTGGCCTACATATTTTGCTATGTTCAAATCATTGGAATGGAAACCAGACATGATCCTTCCTTTTAAAATCACGAATACTGATCCTGTTTCAGGTATTTTGGTTTCTTCTACTGAAAAGCGTGTATTGAAAGACGGAACCGTTTGGGAGAAGCAAATGATCGAATTTTTCACTTTTAATTTAGAAGGAAAAATTAGTAAGGCTGAGCAATATGCTCGTCCTATCGTAAAATAAATTTCCTAGTCTAAATTTTAAGCCTAAGCATTGACTTTCTGAGTTTTTGCTTAGGCTTTTTTATTCTTTTTGATTTCCTATAAGGAATATCAGTTTTACCAAAATCTTTCATTAGCAGAATTAACAATGGAATCAAATTCACTCTGACTAATGTAAATAGGAATATAGGTGCCATTCAACATTTTAATGTTTTTGAAGAAAGACCTTAAGTGGTTCCGACTACCCTTATTTAAAAAATCATATACTAATCGAACATCTTGGTTATTGGTCACTGCGAGGGAGCTATTTAAATCACTAATATCAAGTTCTTCGATTAATGCGCCAACTTGATATGCGGATAAAAGACTGATATTTCCTTGATCAATTAATTTTGTATATAATTCTTGTAAGGCAGAATTCTTGAAAATTCCCCTTGGGTTAACATCAATTGGATCGACTAAATCATATTTCTTGATAATGGTCAACATGGATTCCATATGACTCAATTCACTGTTTGGCACATTTTGAAATACAGTTACCCCATATTTGTCGAACATCGTTTTATACACATCGTATGCCAATTTTTCTTCCTCTCGAATGAAAAGTATACGTGCCAATTCGGCTTCTTCTAAGGGTTCTTTCGGTAAAAGGGTTACCGATTGTTGGATAGATGCTAAACTTGCCGTCATGTTTACGGTGGCATTCTCAACTGGATTGGCCTTTTGACAAGCAATTGTAATGATTGCAAATGAGAAAATAATGATTGTTAAGACTACTTTTTTCATGATATTTTTTGTTTGTTTAACAAAGGTCAATTTAAATGCATGGGCATTATATGACTTACAACATGTATCACTTTTTATATTTTCAATCAGGTTAATTCTGATTTCCAAGTCCTTTTTAATGTAAGGATGTTTTCAAATGCCTTATTAAATTCAATGGGTTTTTACTTGCAGTAAAATTGTTTTATTTTAACTAAAATAAATGCTAAATTCGAATGCTAAGTTTGCTTTGCGTTCTGAACAATTAAAACCTTTTTGAACGTAACCATGAGTAGCTTTAAAAATGGAAATTTAGATCAATCGTATGAAAAGGAGAGAATTTATGGGCTTTGTTGGAAACACAAGCCTTTGTTTATTGGCCAGCCAATTTTCCTCATTAGCTCAATTTAAATCTAAAGCCGCTGCACAAGAATTCGTTTTTGTGGAGGCGGAACAATTTGCGAATCATGGGGGTTGGGAATTAGACCAACAATCCATGGAGCAAATGGGCTCTCCTTATTTATTAGCTCATGGATTAGGCATACCTGTTAAAGATGCCACCACAGAAATTAAATTTCCTACCGCTGGGACTTATCGAGTATGGGTTCGAACCAGAGATTGGGTTGCCCCATGGAATGCACCTGGTGCGCCCGGAAAGTTCCAGCTGAAAATCAATGGCAAAGCGCTCAAAGAAACGTTCGGGACTAAAAGTGCTACTTGGCACTGGCATGACGGCGGAATGGTGAAAGTAGGCACCCAAGCAAAATTAGCCTTACACGATTTAACCGGTTTTGAAGGTCGGTGTGAAGCTATATTATTCTGCAAAGATCCAGCATTTAAGCCGAGCAACGACGTAGCAGCGTTGACCAAATTCCGTCGCCAATTATTAGGCTTGCCCGAAAATCCAGCAGATGGAGGTCAGTTTGATTTAATTGTTTCTGGCGGAGGATTAGCTGGAACTTGTGCTGCTATCGCGGCGGCTCGAAACGGGGTTAAAGTGGCCCTAATTCAAGACCGACCAGTACTTGGCGGAAATGGAAGTTCGGAAGTAAGGGTTTGGCCGGAGGGGCATACCAACAAAGATTTGTTCCCACATATAGGGGATATCGTTAATGAAATTCTGCCCCCTATCAAGAAGGGAAATGGGCAAGTGTTTAATGGCGTAGGAGCTCAATATTACGATGATGCGCGTAAAATTCAAGTTGTTAAATCAGAACCTAACATTACACTTTTGCTTAATCACCGAGTGATTAAAGTAGAAACGGATGGCGATGTGATTAAGTCTCTTCTGATTCAAAGCACGCTTACTTCACGTCAATCTCGCTTGACTGGTACTTTGTTTGCCGACTGTACCGGCGATGCTTCCATTGGGTTTAAGGCGGGGGCCGATTATGAATACAAGGTTGAGAATTTAATGGGTAGTACGAATTTATTTAATGTGCTGGATACGACCAATAAAGAAGAGGTGCTGGCCTGTGAATGTAAAGACAAGAGCGCATTAGCACTTAAATGTGATATTGGAGATTATAATCAACCATTTCCACGTTGCCCTTGGGCCCTGGATTTATCAGATAAACCTTTCCCAGGAAGAAAAGGAGTAAAGACTTTTGGGAAAGAGGGATTGCAGTCGTTTGCCAACATGTGGTATTGGGAAAGTGGGTTTGATAAGGATCAGGTAAACCAAATAGAATTGATTCGAGATCATAATTTTAGGGCGATGTATGGCGCTTGGGATGTGATTAAAAATGTGGATAAAATGTATCCTAAACACCGTTTGGGTTGGTCTGCTTTTATCGCCGGAAAAAGAGAATCTCGCAGGTTGATGGGGGATATTATTTTAGATGCGGAAGACTTTAAAAAACAAAGGAAATTTGAAGATCCTGCATTTCCTTGCTCTTGGCATGTGGACTTACATTCCCCTAAAAAGGAATTTCAAAGCGGCTTCGAAAACAACGAATTTGTAGCCGATTATACACGTGGCGTTGAATACCAATATGGAGAAGTATATTGGGCACCTTACCGTACATTATACAGCCGTAATATTAAAAATCTGTTCATGGCAGGTCGCTGCATTAGCGTTTCTAAGTCGGGTCTCGGTCCTGTGCGCGTGATGAAAACTTGTGGAATGATGGGTGAAATCGTAGGTAAGGCGGCTTCTATTTGCATTAAATATTCGACGAACCCAAGAGGCGTTTATACCAACCATATAAAAGAATTACACCAATTGATGGAAAAACCAGGAACGGCTAGGGCTTAGGTTTAATTTATTTTATCGCTTAAATCAACCCTTTCATCTAAATTTTAATTTTTGAAATTATAATATTCGATTTTTGAATTCCTAATTTTAAAATCTAAAAAATGAAATCGTTTCTATCGATATTGTTCTTGCTTTTTGGAACTCTTTTTGTTGCAGAAGCCCAATTTAAAATCAAAAATCTCCAAGTGGAATACCAATCTGAGCCTTTAGGTTTAGATGAAGGGCATCCACGTTTTTCATGGCAAATGGAGGCTGTTAAAGCCGCTCGCGGCGAAAAGCAATCTGCCTATCGAATTATTGTTGAGAATAGTCAGAAAAAAATTGTTTGGGATAGCCAAAAAATTACATCAGATATTTCTTTGGCCATTCAGTATGCTGGATCAGCTCTTAAGGCCATGGAAAAATATACTTGGAAAGTTCAGGTATGGAATCAAAATAAATTATCAAATATAGCTTCGTCTAGTTTTGAGACTGGCTTAATGTCTGGTCAAATCAACGCTTGGAACGATGCAGAATGGATTGGTGGAAATGATTTACCGCTATATTCCCATTATTTGTCTATGTATAAAATTGAGTTTGGGGTTCAATTGGACGAATCTTCCAAGTCGACGAAAGCCTCGTTTATTTTTGGTGCGAATGACCCTCGTTTGCAAACAAAAAACCAAAATATCATGGATGTCGAATCAGGTAAAAATGGTTCCTATGTAAGTCTTGAATTCGATATTTCAAATGTTTCATTGAGTGATACTGGTTCTGCTTTTTTAAAAGTTTATCGGGTAGGTTATGATAAAAAGGATGATGCGCGTAAGCCATTGGCCCAATTTAAAATTTCGCGAAAAATAGTAAACCCTTCAAATGCTTATCAAAAGCATATTATTTTGGCACAATGTAATTTTGGGGTTTTTGATTTTTATATAGACCAAGTGGATCCTGAACATAAGATTAATGGCGCTCCTGCAGGGTCTACTGGCCGAGGAGGATCATCTGGTTTAAACCTAAATCCCGTAGGTCGCGGTAATAATTACATCAGTTTCCCTATGTTGTCACATATCGGATTTAAAGTTGGCCCCCTCCAAAAAGCCAATTTCTCAGATGTCATCATTAAAAATTTCCGTCACCCTTCAAATGCATTATTTTCAGCAAAGGAAAACCCCTCTCTGTTTACTCAGTCTCAAATTGTTTGGAATGGCAAACAGTTTCAGGTGGATGGCTTACAAAATGGTGTTTTAGCTACCGCGGATCCCAGTCGTTTTGCCGCTCCTATGTTAAGAACACAGTTTTCCACGAGCTCAAAGACCATTAAAAAAGCAAGAATTTATGCCACATCCAGAGGCATTTACGAATTGTATTTGAATGGATCTCGCGTGGGTAAGGATTATTTTAACCCAGGATTAACGCAATACAATAAGACACATCAATATCAGACTTTCGACGTTACTGCATTAGTTAAAAATGGAGAAAATGCTTGGGGCGCCTGGTTAAGCGAAGGCTGGTGGAGTGGAAATATCACCTTTAGCGGAGATAGTTGGAATTTCTTTGGTGATCGACAATCCTTATTAGCCAAATTGCACATTCAATATACAGATGGCACGGAACAAATAATCACCACCAATCCTGATCAATGGACCTACTTTAATGACGGCCCGATTCGTTATGGAAGTTTTTTCCAAGGCGAAGTGTACGATGCTCAAAAAGAAGCCGCGATTGCTGGTTGGTCTACGGCCAATTTCAAATCTTCCGCTTGGAAGCCTGCACAAAAAATTTCTTTAGAAGGAACGGCTTTTGTAGGGAATGTTCCTAATGCTCTTAAGTTTGATGGAATGCAATTGGCAAGTCAGTTAGATGATCACGTCCAAGTGCGCGAAGTTCTACAGGCCAAATTAATGACTGAACCTAGAAAGGGTGTTTTTGTGTATGATATGGGTCAAAACATGGTGGGTTTTCCAAAGATTTTCATTAAAAATGGAATAGCAGGCCAACGAATTACCCTTCGATTTGCGGAAGTACTTTACCCAGATTTAGCTGAGTATGCCGGACAAAAGGGTATGATTATGTTGGAAAATATTCGTGCGGCGCTGGCACAGGATGTATATATTTTGAAGGGCGGTGACGAGTATATCCAGCCTCGATTTACGTTCCATGGCTATCGGTTTTTGGAAATAACAGGAATCGAACAGGCACCTGCATTAACTCAAGTGGCTGGTTTGGTGCTTTCGTCGATTGATCACATTGGATCTGAATATGTGAGTTCTGACCCTATGGTCAACAAATTATGGCAGAATATCACGTGGTCTATGCGCAGTAATTTTTTATCTATTCCTACGGATACTCCCGCTCGAAATGAACGAATGGGTTGGAGTGGAGACATTAATGTTTTTTCTAAAACCGCCACTATGATGGCGCCTGTAAATAATTTTATGCGCCGACACTTATTAGGGATGCGTGATGTTCAAAGAGCTGATGGCCGATTTACGGATGTGGCGCCCATGGGTGGTGGATTTGGTGGAACGCTATGGGGTAGTGCGGGCATTGTGATTCCCTGGGAAACTTATTTGCAATATGGGGACAAATCCATGTTGGCCGAGCATTATGATGCAATGAAACGCTATGTGAGCTTTTTAGATACAAAGGTGGATCCAGCCAATGGTATTTTGAACGAAGGTCCCTTGGGTGACTGGCTAAGCCCTGAAAATAATAAAAACGACAACACCCTTTTTTGGATGACTTATCAGACATATAATCTAAAAATTATGTCCAAAGTAGCCGCATTTTTAGGATTTAAGAACGATGAGACTAAATATATGGAGCAATATGAGGCAAGGAAAAAAGTTGTTAATCAAATTTACCTTGATCCAGTTAGCCATAAAAGTGTTAAGTCGGGTGTCCGTGCTGCACGTATGGGTCCTCCAGGAGCAGCACCAGCACCTGCGGCCACTCCTCCTGTTTCCGATAAAGGCCAAATAGTCGATACTCAAGCCTCATATGCCATCCCTTTGGGTCTGGGAATTTATGATCAAAAAAACATTCCATTTGCTGTCCAAAATTTGGTCGAAACGGTGAAGCGTTCCAACAAAGACGACGAAGGCATAGCGCGTCCTCCTTATTCCTTGATGACTGGATTTATAGGCACCGCATCCATTAGCGAGGCTTTGTCAGTGAATGGCCAACACGATGTTGCCTATGGTTTATTGACTCAAAAAACGTATCCATCTTGGTTGTATTCTGTGGCGAATGGAGCAAGCTCAATATGGGAGCGATTGAATTCTTATACACTGGAAAATGGTTTTGGTGGCAATAATAGTATGAATTCTTTTAACCATTATTCGTTTGGAGCCGTTGCTGCTTGGATGTATACCTGGTCCTTAGGGATTCAACGAGATGAAAATTCCCCTGGTTTTAAACACTTCAATTTACAGCCTACTCCCGATCCTTCCGGAAAAATTAATTCGGCCAAAGGATTTGTTGAAACAGTTTATGGCAAAATTAGTAGTCAATGGAAAAAAGAAGGTAATAAAGTCACGTATGATTTTGTAATTCCGGCTAACACCAGTGCCCATGTAAGGTTACTTATTCCTAAAGGAGCTAAAATTACAGAAGGAGGGAAGCCCGTAAAGTTCACTGCTTCAGCCAATGAATTCCAAACAGAGTTGGGTTCAGGTTCATATCACTGGGTGGTTGAGTAAGGTTTTTTATAAATTTTTGTAAGTTTTTCCAAGATGAATAACTTAAGAAGTATACCATTTTTATTTGTAGGATTTATTGTTTTTATAGCCTGCAGTCGTCAGTTGACGTACAATCAAGCCAAAATCAATAAAAGCGATGGTTACACCTTAGCTTGGGCAGATGAGTTTAATCAAGAGGGGAAACCTGATAGTACAAATTGGAATTATGAGCGTGGTTTTGTTCGCAATGAGGAGTTGCAATGGTACCAAACAGAAAATGCAAGTTGCAAAAATGGTTTGCTCATCATCGAAGCAAGAAAAGAACAAAAGCCAAATCCCCGCTATCAAGAAGGTAGTAGCGACTGGCGCAGGAATAGAAAAACCATCGATTATACTTCATCATGTTTGTTGACCAGAGGAAAAAAATCATGGCAATACGGTAGATTTGAGCTGAGAGCCAGAATCGATATTAGTCCAGGAATGTGGCCCGCTTGGTGGACGTTAGGCGTAGAAAAAGGTTGGCCTGCAAACGGTGAAATCGATATCATGGAGTACTATCGCGGTAAGTTATTGGCCAATATCGCTTGTTTAGGTGCAGACCAAAAACCAGAATGGTTTAGCAATACCTTTCAAGTGGATTCATTAGGGGGAACAAACTGGTCGAAACAATTTCATGTTTGGCGCATGGATTGGACAGAGGAATTCATCGCTTTATATTGTGATAATCAATTTCTCAATAAAGTAACTTTAGATCAATTAGTCAATAAAAATGGAAGCAGTTTCAATCCGTTCAAGCAACCCCATTATATGTTATTAAATTTAGCCATGGGGGGTATGAATGGCGGAGATCCCTCCCAAACCGAATTTCCTAACCGCATGGAAGTGGATTATGTTCGAGTCTACCAGAAGAAATAAATGGTTATTTGACCGAAATTAACATTCGCGACAACGAATTAATTCAAAAGAATTTGTCGGTACATTAATTTTTAAATATCAAGCTTTTTCCAGATGCATATTGGCAATTGACCAGTGAAATGTTCGTCGATAATCCATCTGATTTTATTTCGGATACTACCGTTTCGATGAATAGATTTTCTAATTTGATTCCATCTACTTTAGAAAAGACTAAGCCTTTGGTTTCCTTGTTGGTCGTGCTTTTGATTTTAAGCCCAGCCAAACGGACTTGCTTGCAAGCCGTCAAAGCAATGACATTTCCACATGCATTTTGTAAATTAAAACCTTCGATGTTGATGCTCGTACAATTATTCAAGGCAATCAAAGCAGGACTTGCCTGTGAAATCGTTTCTTGTAAATATCCCTTTTGAATTTGCTTGGCGATTTGCTCTAATACGGTCGGTCCCTGTCCTTCAATAACACCCTTGCCTGAAACTCCGATATTTTGTTGGCCATCGGCAACAATCAAAGCTTTAATTCCATTGGCCCCAACATAATCATAAATGGATGAGGTGCCAACCAACACTGCACCTTCATTTAATTCAATCGTCACATTTGACTTCAATTGGATGCTGCCCGTTAAATATCGACCTACATAAAATTTAAGTTTACCACCGCCTTTTTCACTAATGAAATCAATAGCCTTTTGAATGGAGGGTGTATTTAAGGTTACGCCATCCGATTTTATGCCAAATAGGGATGCATTGTAGTCTTTTGCGCATAAAGCCCCTTGGCTCATGACGATGATTAAACATATTTTTAAGAATAATTTTTGCATATTTTTTGATGTTATTCGCTCGTCGATTTAGGTCTAATTCGATGAAACTTTGTAATTATTTAATAATCAAGTTACTGGTCTTATACGGGAATACTTGTTGTTTTCCAACGCTTTCTGGTTCATTCACCACCAGCCCTGAAAAAGTGGCATTCTTGACATCGTCTAGGACAACGCTAGGTCTATAATCCTTTTTAAGAGCGGTGAATGTGACATTTTCAAACGTAATACCTTCCGCGTGACGTACATAAAATCCCCATGCTGGAAGTTCCTTGAACTGTGAAAATTCGGGATAAGCCTCTCGCATTTCAGGAATCCCATCGAGTTCAGCAGGTGTTAAACCTCGTTTCGCATATAGAGGATTTCCACTTCCAGGATATACAATTTGAATGTTTTTGAGCGTTACATTTTGGATTTTATTTTCAACCAAACCTACTATACTGGCTGGGGAGATATTGCGTGGCAGGTCTTCAATGGGTCCTTCAAAATTATATCCTGCATCGGGTTTACCAAAGGGTACTTCTGCATATACATTTGAAATAGTTATGTTTTTCATGTAGGGTTTCTTTCTACTGCTCCAACGATCGCCAATCCTCAAGTAAATCACATTCCCTGTGTTGATGGAACGCACACCGTCAATTACAATATTTTCGATTTCACCTCCATCGACCGCTGCGAAGGTTATGGCCGATCGGAATGTATCATAAATGGTCAAGTTGGTTACCTTGAAATTTTTAAATCCTCCACGCGACACGGTGCCAAATTTCAGTCCATTAGCACTAGACCGACCGACACAATTATCCACCACCACATTTTGACACATATGTTGGGCTGAATGTGATTTGAAACAAAGCACATCATCCGCCGCGTCAAAATAGGAATTTTTGATCACCACCCCATCGCAGTCCACCACATCGATTCCGTCATTATTCCAATAGGATTTACTGTCTACGGTGATATGATCCACGTACAGATTTTTACATTGGTCATAAGTTTGGTTCCAACTGGCGGGATCTTTCAGCGTGATGTCTATGATTTTGATGTTGGTACATTCGCGGAAATAAATATTTTGTGGCCGATTGGTTTCGTTGGGCCGATCATATTTCAACGGATCGACATAAACACCGCGGTGGATGTAATTAACCATGTTATTTGCCGTGGTAAATCCACGACCGTTGATGATCCCTTTCCCTGTAATGCCTATATTTTCCTGATTGACTGCAAAAATCATGGACATCCAACCGATCTTTTTATCCTTAACGTAATCAAATGGATTAGTAGATCCCAAAATCGTAGCGCCGTAATCTAGTTGGAGCGTTACATTCGATTTCAAATAAATACTTCCAGTCACATAATTTCCAGATTCAAACACAAGCCTTCCACCTCCATGCTCATGGATAAAATCAATGGCTTTTTGAATGGAACATGTATTGAGGGTGAGGCCGTCATTTTTAACGCCAAATTCCGTGGCAATATAATCTTTGGCTGAGAGCTGAAAACCCAAAAGCAAGAAAAAGAATAGCGTAATTTTATTTTTATAGATCATAGGTTGGGTCGGTTATTTCTTGAGCAACACTTCAGAAGACTTATACGTATGTACTTGTTTCTTCTTATTACTTTCAGGTTCGATGTACTTCATTTTAGAAAAAGTGGCTCCTTGCACATCATCTAAGACAATGGCCGGTCGGTATTCCTTTCCTTGCGCAGTTAATGTTACATTTTCAATGGTTAGATTTTTAACATGTCGGACATAAAATCCCCATGCTGGCAATTCCTTGAATTGAGAATATTCTGGATAAGCAGCTGGCATTTCTGGAATACTATCTAGGTCAGCGGGTTTAATGCCTCGATAGGCGTAGGTTGGGTTGCTGTTTCCTGGCACAACTATTTGGATATTGCGAAGGGTCACGTTTGAAATGTATTGTCCCGGCAAACCTACGATGCTAGCAGGTGAAATGTTACGTGGAAGATCTTCAACGGGCCCCTCGTATTCTCTTCCCGCATCTGGTTTTGAATTAGGGATTTCGCAATACATATTTTGAATCGTAATGTTATTCATGGAACCTGTTCGGCCTTTGTTCCAACGAGCACCTATTCTCAAGTAAATTGAGTTTCCTGTATTATAGGCATATAAACTGTCGACAAAAATATTGTCAATCACCCCACCATCGGGAGTGGCGATGGTAATCGCAGAACGAAATGTATCATATACTTTATTGTTGACAATCTTGAAATTCTTATATCCACCTGAGGTTACCGTTCCGAATTTTATGCCATTCGCGCTAGATCTAGCCACATTATTTCGAACTTCTACATTTTCACAAAGTTTTGTGGGATCATGTGATTTAAAACAGATGGCATCATCACTTGCGTCAATAAACGAATTGCTTAGGACCACATTTTTACAATCGACAATATCGATTCCATCGTTGTTCCAAAAAGCCTTGCTGTCGACCGTGATTTTGTCAATTTTCAAATTCTCACATTGATCAAACACAACGACCCATTCTGCCGCATTTTTAACCATGATGCCTGAAACTTCCACGTTTTTACATTCGCGCAAGTAAATGCCTTTTGGCCTACGAAGCGCAGGTCGGTCGTTGGCTAGTTCATCTTTAAGTATTCCCTTTTGAACTTGATCTAATAGAGTGTATGCTAAATCTCGGCCTTGGCCGTCGATCACCCCTTTGCCAGTTAATCCGATATTTTCTGCTTTGTAGGCGGAAATTAGCGATGAGAAATGAGGGCCATTAATATTATAATCATATATGTTGGTAGATCCGACAATCGTAGCCCCTTCCTCTAAATGAATGGTTACATTGGATTTTAGTTGGATGGTTCCTGTTAAATACCTTCCTACATAAAATACGAGTCGGCCCCCGCCTTTTTCATGAATAAAATCGATGGCTTTTTGAATCGAGGTGGTATTCATTGTCGTCCCATTGGATTTTATTCCAAACATGGAAGCCTTGTAATCTTCTGCTTGCGCATGAAAGCATATGAAAATAGTCAAAGGAATGACTATTAATAGATTTTTAATCATAGAATGTTAGGTTTTAGAGCGAAGCGCAAAATTGATTCAAACAATTCTTTAGCTTCATATTTTCAAATATAAATATTCTTTTAATGCTCTGCAATAATTGAGGTTTGTATAAATTAGCATATTCAATTTTTGATATGAAAAAAAATACTAAATTAAGGTGGTTACTTCAATCGGCGGGAGGTTTGATTTTAACGGGTGCTGGTTTGTCTTTAGCTATTGATGCGGGAATTACGAAAATGCAAGGTGGGGAATGGTTTTGGTATGGAACAGGTGCTCTCATCGTATTCCAAGCAGGCTTATGCTGCGTGATTGACTCTGTTCGGTATAAAAATTGATTGGTCTTTTCCGCGAGTAAAAGATTAAAGGTACATCAGACACCGATTTCAAAATCGGTTCAAATTCAAATTTTACTATGAATAAAAGTAGAAAAATTACGCTTGTTTTTGCAAGCATATTAGGTAGCCTCTTTATTGCGCTATTTTTTTTAATTTCTTGTCGGGTTGATCATACTCCTTATTTTAATTCAACTTATTATCAAAATACATCTTCTAGGTTGGACAGCCTAAAGAAAAAACGTATCCTAATTAACGATTTCGTCGAAGCGGGATTTTCTAAAGTCAGCATAACGCCTAGTGTAGGTAATGTTAAGGATAGCATCGAGGTGGGCCAATTTAAAGAAGCGCCCTTAGCAGGTTTTGGTGCACGCAAGGGAAAAAGTGCCACAGGAACTCATGATAGTATTTTTGTAAAAGCGGCGGCGATAAAAGTAGGTACTCAGTTGGTGGTCATTGTAGGAGCTGATATATTAATTATGCCACCTAATATTATTGACGATGTCACATTATTACTTGCAAAAAAAGGCATTCAGCGGAGCCAAGTTTTTTATTCGGCTTCGCATACGCATTCTAGTATTGGGGCTTGGGGCCCAGGATTCATCGGCGAACAATTTGCTGGTCCAGCAAATCCACGGATCAATCAATGGCTGGTGCGCCAAATCGCTCAATCCGTAACGCTTGCGATCTCCGATCTTAAGCCCGCTCGGATTGGCAACGGTTATTTTAATGCGGCTCCTTACACCCGGAATAGGCTTGTTGGCGAGCTGGGAACCAAAAACAACGATTTCAATTTTATTTCCATTCAGCAAAAAGGAGGTCGAAAGGCCGTAATTGGTTCTTTTGGAGCGCATGCCACGACCATCGGCGCAGATAACATGCAATTCAGTGCTGATTACCCTGGTTATTGGCAACGAAAAATGGAACGCGGGTCTGTTGACCTAGCTATTTTCTGTGGAGGCTCTGTGGGCAGTCAAAGTCCCTCGGGTGAAGGCAAAGGCTTTGAAAAGCCTAAAAAAATAGGAGAGTCGCTGGCCGATAGCCTTGAGATTTATTTAGGTAAGGTTGAGCTTAAGGATAAAATTGATTTGTCGGCGATGAGTTTAAAAATGGACTTGCCGGATTATAACATTCGCTTGACGACCAACATGCATTTCTCTACTTGGCTTAGTAAAAAATTAATGCCTTTGCCAGAAAATGTATACTTGCAAGTCATTAAAATCGGAAATTTAATTTGGTTTACCACACCATGTGATTTCAGTGGGGAGTTTGCGCGCCAATTAAAAGACGCGTTGGCGACAAAAGGGTTTAATGCCAATGTGACTAGTTTTAACGGAAGTTATGTGGGCTATATTATTCCAGGGAAATACTTTTATCTTGATTCGTATGAACCTAAAACGATGGGGTGGTTTGGGCCTAATATGGGGGAATATACCTTTGAGTTAATGAGGCATTTGTCGGAAATAATCACGCAGCCTGTTCAATAAATTATCTTCAAATATTTAGACATTGATGATAAGACATCCTTAAAATTATGGGGTTTTTATTGAAGTTGAATCTAAATGAGATGAATTAAATAGGTTAGTAAATGTCAAGTTATATGTTTACTTTTGAATTTTAAAAGTCAAAATATAGCTTTACTTTATGAAAAATAAATCTCTGCAGTTTCAGCAATTGAATAATAAAATGTTAGATTTTGGTGTGCTTAAGCAAGTTGCCATTCCACCTACTGGGTGGGTAAAAGCGATACGTACTTCTTTTGGTATGTCTATGCAACAATTAGGTAATAAATTAGATATATCAAAACAGGCCATTTTGGATATAGAAAAGCGAGAACAAAATGGATCTATCACCATTAAGTCCTTGAAAGAAATAGCTCAGGTGATGGATATGCAATTGGTCTATGGGCTAGTTCCTAATGATGGTTCATTAGATCTTTTAATTGAAAAAAGGGCGACTGAACTCGCTACTAAAATTGTGCTTCGTACCTATCATACCATGAAGCTCGAAGATCAAGGTATAAGTCAACAGCGTATCAAAAATGCTATTAAAGAACGAGCTGAAGAGATTAAAAAGGAGATGCCTAAAATATTATGGGATTAATTTTAGATTACCTCGTTGGCCAAACTCCTTTAAGCGAAGAAGAAATGGATGGTTTACTCATTCCAACGATGACAACTCGTGGCGAGTTGGATGAATTTGAACAAAAAAATATTGAACAAGCTGTGCAATGGACCATGGGCCGTAACTTTAGGCCAGACTTAATATTCGCTGAAGATTTTATTCGTAAGGTGCATCGAAAAATGTATGCTGATGTGTGGATTTGGGCTGGGGAGTTTCGTAAAGCCAACAAAAATTTGGGAATTGACAAATTCCAAATACCTACTCAGCTTAAAAATTTACTAGATGATATTATATATTGGCACGAAAACAAAACCTACCTCCCAGATGAAATTGCGTTAAGGTTCAAGCACCGACTTGTTAGTATACATTGCTTTCCAAACGGCAACGGTCGGCATAGCCGATTAATGGCTGATATTATTATCGAAAAGATATATAAGCTTGATGTGTTTAGTTGGGGTGCGTCCAAAAATGCCAATACTAATGACACTCGGGCAGCTTATCTAAAAGCAATTAAAACGGCTGATAGAGGTGATTATAGATTATTGCTGAATTTTGCTAGATCGTGAAATCCATTTGAACGATTTTTAGATTCTACCTTGCTAATAAATCGACTTGATTACATTTTTTTTTGCTGTACCCCTTGATCAAAAACTTCTTCGTACTCTAAGACATCTTGTTTGTCATATCGGATCCAAGGGCCGTGTTTCTGTCCGCCTTTAAAATTGCCGACTTGCCATAGTTGGCCTGTTTCACGGTAAAATATCCATTCTCCTTCCATCACCTCATTTACGGATCGTCCTTTGGCTTTTACTTTTCCATTCTTGAAATAGTAAGTTAATTGGTCTCCCAATAGTTCAAATGTTTTTTGGCCGTTTGAATAGCTTTTGCTTTTCATCATTGTGCAGGGTCAATGGACTTATTTTTCATTGTTCCCAAATATAAAGATTGATGTGGAATCAAGGAACACAGATAGATCCATGTTGGCTGATCAATCAAGTGAAATTCGCGAGACTATTTGAATCAAATGGATGCTAATCCATAAAAATTAAGAACGTTTAGGCAGTTCGATAATTTGCCTAAACGTTCTCAATGAATTCTTTACAATTTTGGCTCCCAGCCTTTTTCGTATTCACGTCCCCAAAGCTTCATTCCATCCTTGTCCAAGATATGGCCATTGGCCGTGTCTATTTTGAATGACTTATTTATTCGGTAGGAAATATTAGCATAATGGCACATCATTTGGCTGATCGCACCTTCTTCAATAGGCGAGTTTAATTTGGTTTCCTTGCCACGAATCACGTTGAAAAAGTTTGCTACGTGTGTGTCGGTCATGTCGCCACCGCCGCCTAAGGTATTTCCTGCCTCAGAACCAGATGATTTGCTATCCTTGATTTTCTTTCCTGCTCGGTCGAAAAGCGTGTAACCTTCTCGATTGACAAAAACGCTACCCTCACTTCCGAAAATGATCGTTCCACGATCGCTTCCGTAGGTTTTATAGCCTGAACGACTCTTTCCATCCCATTGGATAACTTTATTGTCAGGGAATTGGAAAGTGGCATCCATGGTGTCATACATGACCCAACCGTCATTTTTGAAATGTCTTTTGGCTGCTTCCACATACACATGTTCCGGATATTTAACTTGGAGCGCCCAGCGAGCAACGTCTAATTCATGCGTGGCATTGTTACCTGTTTCGCCCGTTCCCCAGTGCCAGCCATACCAGTGCCAATTGTAATCCCAGGTGTCTGCGGTGTATTCTTTGTGGGGTGCAGGACCCTGCCATAGATTCCAATCTAATCCCTCTGGGATAGGAGCCTTTTTTTCAATAGGCACTTCACCTCTCTCGTTCGAATAAAAAGCGACCGCTTTGTATACATCGCCGATAACCCCTTTATGAATTTCAGAAATGATATCCTGTGATTCCTTGGCTGAACGCTGTTGGTTCCCCATTTGGACCACTTTGCCGTATTTTTTTTGAAAGGCAACTAATAATTCACCTTCGCGTGGATTTTGACTACATGGTTTTTCAATGTACACGTGTTTGCCTGCTTGCATCGCCATCCAAGTACCTGGTGCGTGCCAATGATCTGGAGTTGCATTAAAGATGGCATCAACGGTTTTATCATTCCAAACATCGTGAATGTCATTCACTAATTTCGCATTTCCTGTTACTTTTCCTTGCAAATCACGACCTACCTTTTCGCGTTGTTTTTTCATTACATCGCAGATATAGGCTACATCTACATTGTTGTTTTTATTTTTTAGTGCAGCATAATACGCACTTACTCGGCGGCCACATCCCATCAGTGCGACGTTTAGTCGGTCGTTTGCTCCGATGATCCGAGCATAACTCTTGGCACTAAAAGCGGAATTGATGTTTCCTAGGCTGATTCCTGCAGCACCTAAGGCTACTTGTTGAATAAATTTTCTACGATTGTTACGCATATGTTGATTTAAATAGGTTGTTTAATCAAATCAATTACCTCTGTTGTTCCGAAGTAATCGATTTTATGGAAGGATAAAAATAATAAAAATTTTGAAAAGGAAAGGTTTTGATTTTAGGATTTTTGGCCTTCAAATCGATCCCTCAATTTAAATTGCAAGGTGGTTTTTCTGATTTTATATTCTTCGGTAAAAATCCTTTGAATCTCGTATTCTCTTTAAAAACAGTCTATTACACCCTAAACAAATAGGGGTTAAGCGTATACTTTATCACTTGCGCAACATTTTATCCGCGTCAAAATGAAAAGTTAAAGCTAGTAATTTAGCCGTAATAGGTGAAATTTATGAGTTTTCTTATTCAGAAAGCGCAATATATTGTTTTTATTTATTTGGAAAATTAGGCTTAAAACTAATTGTGTTTAATTTTTACCAATCATGTACAGGAATCTTTCTTTTGAATATAATAGGATAAAAAGTAATTTTTCTCGGTCGTTCTACCATGCTTTTTCGCCCAAATAAAGTATGATTATTTACTAAAATATAATAGCCGTTTGGTGTTAAAGTAGCTTATTAAAAATGAAAGATTTGCTATATTCGAATCTGTCTAAGATTCAATTTTATATTCATAAATAACTTAACCTCATGAAGTTTAATTTCAAACCCTTCCTTGTTTTAAGCATTGCCATTTTATTATTAGACAACGAAATTTCAGTGGGGCAATTGCACGGGAAGGCCTCGAAAATGATGTATGCAGATTCCAGTAGAACGGGTAAGCCATTTTCAAAAAACCCATATGTAATCCGATTTAAAGGAAGGTATTTAATGTACTCTTCCGTTTTGCCCGTGAGGGGGAGTCAATCCAGGGAAATTGAAATCACAGAAAGTTTTGATTTGATTCATTGGAAGAATGTCGGTTTTTTAACAATCCAAGAGCCTTACGAAAAAAATGGAATCAGTGCTCCTTGTGCCTTAGTGATCAAAGGCAAAGTCCACATTTTTTATCAGACTTATGGAAATGGAAAAAAAGATGCCATTTGCCATGCCATATCCGAGGATGGAATAAATAATTTTATTAGAAACACCACCAATCCGATCTTTCGTCCAGACGGGGCATGGAATTGTGGCAGGGCCATCGATGCGGAAGTGTTTCTGTTCAAAGGCAAATATTACATGTATTATGCTACAAGGGATCCCGATTTTAAAATTCAAATGCTCGGAGTAGCGACAGCCCCCGCAAATACAAATTTCAACCGAGGCGAATGGACGCATCAATCCAAATTAGCCCCAATCCTAAAACCTGAAGAAAAGTGGGAAGGTGATTGCATTGAGGCGGCTTCTATTATCAAACGAAATGGTATTTTGTATATGTTTTATGCAGGATCTTATGATAATTCCCCACAGCAAATAGGGGTAGCGACTAGTCACGATGGTTATTCGTGGCAACGGCTTTTCAAAAAACCATTTTTGGAAAATGGCAAATCTGGAGAGTGGAATTACAGTGAGTCAGGCCATCCAGATATACTCGATTTAGGTAATAAAAGTTATTTGTTTTATCAGGGAAATAAGGATCAAGGGAAAGCTTGGTGGATTTCAAATGTGGAAGTTGGCTGGAATAAAAAGGGACCCTTTTTGAAATAGTGAATGAGTTCACTAGAGGTCTATACCGGTTCATTACCCATAAATTTCAATCAGATTTTTTACCCATATATATGATATAGTTGGGCGTAAATCAGGACTTTATCCAGTCCTCAATTTGTTTTTCATATAAGGTAATTTTTTTATTTAAAATGAATTAATTGCTATATTCGATTAACTCATTGCGAAAAATCCTATTTATTGAAGACCTGAACCATGCTGATGAATACTTGCAAATTCCTTTTGATTATACTAGCCTGCGGAGTTTCCTTTGCGAGCATAGCCCAAAAAAATATACACCCCAACGTTATTTTAATTATTACCGATGACCAAGGATATGGCGACTTGGGAATTAACGGGAATTCAATCATCAAGACGCCGATCATTGACCGCTTTGCCAAACAGAGTTTACGATTTAACGATTTCCATGTTTCACCCGTTTGTGCGCCTACTCGGTCAAGTTTAATGACGGGTCGCTACTCTTTGCGAACCGGCATACGAGATACCTATAATGGGGGAGCCATTATGGCTCCGAATGAAATTACGATTGCGGAAATTTTGAAGCAGGCAGGATATACTACTGGGTTGTTTGGTAAATGGCATTTGGGGGATAATTTTCCTAGTCGGCCTATGGACCAGGGATTTGATGAGACCTTAATGCACCTTTCGGGAGGGATGGGCCAAGTTGGTGATGTAACGACTTATTTTCAAAAAGATAGTAGTTATTTCAATCCGGTTCTTTGGAAAAATGGCCAAAAGGAGTCATTTAAGGGGTATTGTTCGGATATTTTCGCAGCGAATGCCATCCGATTTATTGAAAAAAACAAAAGCAATCCATTCTTCTGTTACCTCTCATTTAATGCCCCACATACGCCTTTACAAGTGCCTGATTCTTATTATCAGATGTACAAAAATACAGACCCGTCTATCGAGTTTGAAAGAAAAAATCCAATGCACCTTAAAATGAGCGAACAAGACAAAGAAGATGCTCGAAAAGTATATGGCATGGTCAGCAACATAGACGATAACATTGGCAAATTGCTTCTGAAAATCAAGGATTTGGGAATTGAAGAAAATACCATTGTGATATTTATGACGGACAACGGCCCGCAGCAATTACGTTTTACGGCGGGCATGCGAGATAAAAAAGGGTCGGTTTATCATGGAGGGACCCGAGTTCCCTTCTTTATGAAATATCCAGCCTTGACGAAGGAAAGTAAAGTGATTGAAACGATGTCGGCCCATTTTGACGTACTTCCTACGCTCTCGGAATTGTGTCATGCAGATTTGCCCAAGGATCGTAAAATTGACGGTAAAAGCCTTGTGCCTCTGATCAAGGGCAAAAAGGTTGATTGGTCAGATCGAGCCATGTTTAGTTACTGGACGAGAAAGTATCCTGAACTTTACAACAGCATGGCCATTCAGAAGTCGGGGTATAAGTTAGTTGGGCAAACCAATTATAACGCTTCCATCGAAGATTTCGAATTGTACAATTTGAAAAATGACCCCGAAGAACTTTACAATATTGTTAAGGAAAATAAAGAAATCGCAGGGAAGCTGAAAACGGAATTAGATCTTATTTACCAGGATTTAATTCGGTCAAAAAATCTGATAATTCCACCCAAAATTATTGTTGGATCAAAAAAGGAAAACCCTTTGACCTTGAATCGAAATGATGCGGATGGTTCCCGTGGATTATGGGATCAAGAAGCCATATTTGGAAAATGGAATGTTAATATTCTAAAAGGACGATATGATTTTAGGTTTAAGTTCATTAAACCGATGGCTGCCAATGGTGACATGTATTTGGAAACTAATACGATTATCAATCAAATGAAGAATGATCAGATTACGGATGTGATTGAGATGAAAAATATTTCTCTTCCAGAAATAAAGGGCGAATTGATTCCTT
Source organism: uncultured Cytophagaceae bacterium (assembly GCA_903933935.1). Taxonomy (GTDB): domain Bacteria; phylum Bacteroidota; class Bacteroidia; order Cytophagales; family Spirosomataceae; genus Aquirufa. The sequence continues at coordinate 37,662 of CAIZMB010000083.1, read as the reverse complement.
ACTATTTGATTAAGGGTAAAATGATATTGCCATTCAGTGTTGAGATTGAAAAAGTGGATTAAAAATTCATTTTCAAAGAGTTTTTCCTTTTTAAACCACCCATTTAGCTGTGAAACCATTCAAATGCTAGCATCATTTATTTGATCAATGCTGTTCATTGGATTTGTATTACGTGCGCTCTAAAATGGAATTTAAGTAAGTGATTTAATCAATTTTTAATGGATGATTTTTTTATTTTCCAAGGATAAATATTATTTTAGTATAAATTAGATACCGATATTTAAAATAGTTTGTGAAGGTAAAATGAAATTTGTCTTTAAAAACTAACCAAATTAGGTTTAACTATTGACTCCTTGAATTTTCTAAAAAATATAAAACTCTATAAAAATTAACGAAATGAAAAAAGCTGTACTCTATTTTTCTGCCATTATCCTAGTTCTATTAAGCATCGCTTTTGTTGAAAAATCTAAACCAGGAAGTCCCTTGCACATTGCCAAAGTGGTAGGTGCCGTTCAGGATAAACAAATTTCTACAATAGAAGATAATTCAGGTGATTGGCTTACCTATGGGCGAAATTACGGCGAGGAACGTTACAGTCCTCTGGGCCAAATTACCAAGGAAAACGTGGGCCAATTGGGGCTTGCGTGGAGTTTGAACTTAGGTACGAAGCGCGGGATAGAAGCTACGCCGTTGGTTGTGGATGGAATCATGTTTTTGAGTGGACCATGGAGTGTGGTGTATGCCATTGATACTAGAAAAGGGAAATTGTTATGGACTTATGATCCTCAGGTGCCTAAGGAATTTGGCGAAAAAGCTTGTTGCGATGTCGTAAATCGCGGAGTAGCCATGTATAAAGGAAATATTTTTGTGGGGACTTTGGATGGACGCTTAGTTTCCATTAATGCATCGACGGGAAAAAAGAAGTGGGAAGTTTTATCTGTATCGCATGATCGTTCTTATACCATAACTGGTGCGCCTAGGGTGATGGATGGAAAAGTGTTGATCGGAAATAGTGGAGCTGAATATGGGGTTAGAGGCTATGTAACTGCTTATGATGCGATGACAGGAAAGAAGATTTGGCGATTTTATACGGTTCCTGGAAATCCGGCGAAAGGTTTTGAACATCCTGAAATGGAAGTTGCAGCCAAAACATGGAAAGGGGAATGGTGGAAATACGGCGGAGGCGGAACGGCTTGGGACGCTTTTGCCTACGATCCTAAACTAAAATTGATTTATGTAGGTACGGGAAATGGGTCCCCTTGGAATCGAGAAATTAGAAGTCCAGGCGGCGGAGATAATCTTTACCTTTCATCTATTTTGGCTATTCACGCAGAAACTGGAAAATTGAAATGGCATTATCAAACGACACCGGGAGAGTCTTGGGATTTTACGGCGGTCCAACAAATCATGCTGACCGAGTTGGAAATAAAAGGGAAAAAACGTCAGGTATTAATGCAAGCCCCTAAAAATGGTTTTTTCTATGTGTTGGATCGTAATACAGGCGAGTTGTTGTCGGCGGAGCCTTATGTGTATGTCAACTGGGCCTCGAAAGTGGACATGAAAACTGGAAGGCCAGTCGAGACGCCTAATGCACGTTATTTGACGAGTAATGAGCAAATATATCCGGGCCCTTTTGGGGGACATAATTGGCAACCTATGGCCTTTAATCCAAAAACCAAATTGGTTTATATTCCCGCTAGAGAACAATCATTTATGTATGGAAATCAGCAGGATTTCGTTTATGATAAAGATCATTGGAGTGTAGGGATTACTAGTAATCCAGCTAATCCAACGAACAAGGATTCTAAATGGCCTAAATCTTTCGGTAAATTAATCGCTTGGGATCCTGTGCAAAACAAAGAAGTTTGGAGCAAGATTGAGAAAACTACCTGGAATTCAGGCGTCTTAACTACTTCAGATCTAGTTTTCCAAGGAAATGCGGAAGGAGATTTCAATGCATTGGATGCTAAAACGGGTCAGGTCCTATGGTCTAAAAATTTGGGTACTGGGATTGTCGCGCCTCCGATTACCTATTTAGTGGATGGAGTTCAATATGTTACCATTGCTGTTGGTTGGGGCGGTGTAACGGGAATTTCTAACAGAAATACAGAACAGATTAACCCAGGTACGGTTTACACATTTGCTATTGGAAAAAATGTAGCGATGCCAGTGTATGAAAAGGAAGCTAAAAAGGAATATTTGACTTTGGCCGTTGAGGCGACTGATGCACAAATAGCCAAAGGAGCCAGCTTATTTGGTAAAAATTGTGGTCCTTGTCATACGCTTAACGCGAATAATCCTGGAGGTAACATCCCTAATCTAACCTATTCTCACCCAGATATCATGGGAGCTTTTCATCAAATTGTTCGAGATGGAATTTTCCTACCCAAAGGGATGCCTAAATTCAAAGGTCGTTTAAGTGACGAAGATATTTCGAACATCAAAGGCTATATTCTTTCTAGTGCGAAGAAAAATAGGGAGAGCAAATAATTATCTTTATACACGTAATTTAAAATTAAAACATATGAAAAATTTAGTATTTATTGCCTTATTTACATGCAGTTCAATGGCTGTTTTTGCACAGAATAACACAAAAAAAATTGATGAGGCCACTACCCTTGCCACCTTTCAGCATCATAGTAAAGCTTTGGGTGAAAATGATATTGATGCCATACTCTCTGACTATACAGAAGAGTCCATTGTGATTACTCCAGATGGGACCTTTAGTGGATTGAAAGAAATCAGAAAGGCTTTTGAAGCATTAATAAAGATTTTTCCTACCAATGGATCCACATTTAAGGTAATCAAAACAGCTGTTAAAGATGATCTGTTTTATATTGTTTGGTCAGCGAAGACACCTGTAGTAGAATATACCTATGCGACTGATAGTTTTATTATTCAAGGGGGTAAAATTTTACGTCAAACCTTTGCAGGTAAACAATAAACACCTAAAATGAAAAAAATCCACTTATCTCTTTTCGTCTTTTTATCGAGTTTCACCTACTTGTCGGCGCAAAAAAATGACAATTACGAAAAGAGCAAATTCAATATCATTAATACGGTCCAGGATTCCTTAATCAAAATTTCAAATCATACCTATGCGATCATTGCAAAAGGAGGAGCTGGAAATATATTGATTTATGAAGGCAAAGACGGATTTATCTTGGTGGATGATCAATGGGAAGATGTTAAGCCTACAATAGATAAAATGTTAAAGTCTATTTCGAACAAACCTGTCTTATATGTTCTAAATACCCATTTCCATTTCGATCACACGGATGGTAATATGGCTTTTGGTAAACAAGGGATTAAGATTATTGCCCATGATAACCTGAGGAAAAGACTTTTGACGGAACAACATGTTGCGCCACCTTCCGATGTGTATCAAAAAGCCTATCCCTTCAACGCCCTTCCCAGCATTACTTTTAGTGACTCTCTAACGTTGCATGAAGAAAAGGAGGCGATTAAAATATTTCATGTATTAAATGCTCACACCGATACAGATTCATTTATTCAATTCCAAAATGAAAATGTGTTCCATACTGGAGACGTTTTCGTTCGCTACGGATTTCCTTTTATTGATAACAATAATGGAGGGAATATTCTAGGGATCATCAAAGCCGTAAATGATTTGATTGACAGAACAAATGATTCGAGTAAAATCATTCCTGGACATGGACCTATTTCAAGTCGGAAGGATCTGATTACCTATCGAAATAATCTGCAATTGATTGTCGACCGAATTAAAGATGGCATAGCTAAGAACTTAACGGTTGGGCAAATCGAACAAAATAACCCCCTGAAGGATATCAAATGGTGGAATGGATTATTCATGACCTCAACGGTCTATAAAATGATTCAAGGAGGCCGCTAGATTTTTATTCGTTGAAATGCTAGAAAAAATCGTAGATAGATGTTTCAAATAAATGAAGACTTGATCAGTATGAAAAAACTATTCCTTTTATGTTTCCTATTGTCAAGCCTTTGCCTTCAAGCGCAAATGTTTAATGACACGACTTTTGATTCAAAAGTTTTACGCCCAGCGTATAAAAAAAATAAAGGCCCGAGAATTTTAATCGATGCCGGGCACAACAATTTTATTGCCAAATGGGGATTAATCCAACCCTTTATTGACCTATCGACGTCAGACGGATATAAACCCGTGATGGATTCATTGCCCTTTACAAAAAACTATTTGTCCAAATTTGATATCATTCTCATTACACCCGCTTTGCCATTTGTTTTTGGGACAAAAAGGGAAGTAGGCAATTTGATTACATTCACACAAGATGAAATAGATCAGTTGCATGCCTGGGTGAGTACGGGCGGATCATTAATTATGTTAAGTGAACATCCGCCGATTGACGCAGCGATGACCCCTTTGTTGAATAAGTTTGGGATATCTTCGAGTGTGGGAATGGTGTCGGATTCCTTGCATTATGATACCTCGTATGGGCTAAAATATGTAGTCCAACATACCGAAGAAAATGGCTCTTTGATGGCAAAACATCCTATTTTGGATGGAACAAATTCCACTGAGAAAATTAAAAAATTGGCTACTTTTGGTGGCAGTTCGATAAAAGGGGATGGTTATGTGAATCTTCTTCCATTATCCCCAACGGCCAAAGTTGGCAAATGGGTAGGTTTAGGTCCTTTAGACCAAGGAAATTCACAAGGTTTGGCTGGGCCTGTCGGCCAAGGCAAATTAATTGCCCTCTCAGATTGCAATGGATTTACATCGATGTACATGGGCAAGGAGAAAAAAGTGTATGCAGGTATGCAGGTCAAGCCCTATGATTGGAAGCAATTCGTTCTGAATAGCTTACATTGGCTTTCGAAATAATGCCCAATCCATGAAAAATAGTATCTTCGGGAATGAAATATTTTAACACGGCAGTAACAGTTATTTTACTCTTCACGTGCATTACTTTACAAGCACAAATTAAATCTGTTTACCCTCAATTCAGTGGTATTTACCCACATTTGGCGTATTACAACAATGAAGGCGAATGTGGTACTGGGGCAGTGGTTCCCTGGGCAAATCGTCTTTGGGTGGTGACATATGGCCCACATTTACCTTTTGGTTCGTCCGATAAGCTATATGAAATAAGTCCTTCTTTAAATAGAATTATAAGACCCGAAAGTATCGGTGGAACTCCAGCGAATCGGATGATTCACCCGGAAAGCAATCAATTGTTTATTGGGCCCTATGCCATTAATTCTCAGGGCAATGTCCGCACGATTCCTTATACGCAGGCACCTGGCCGCTTTACAGGATTAGCGAGATCACTCGATAACCCAACCAATAAGCTACTTCTGGCAACTATGGAGGAGGGTTTTTATGACCTGGATGTCAACAATTTGACGACCAAATCGCTCTACGAGGATGGTAATTTAAAAGTAAAGAAGACGAATGATGTTTCTAATAACACGAGCGGTTCTTTGTTGCCCGGTGCGCATGGAAAAGGACTTTATTCGGGCCAAGGCGTGATGGTGTATTCCAATAATGGTGAATCCGGCGATAAAGCATTAAAGCAGTTTGATATCGAATCCGGAGTTTTAGCTGAATGGAATGGGAAAGACTGGAAGGTGATTCGAAGAAATCAATTTGTGGAAGTAACGGGCCCCGGTGGAATTTATGGCAATAAGAACCCCGCGACCGATGCGATTTGGGTGACAGGTTGGGATCATAAATCAGTCATTTTAGGTGTACGAGATTCAGGCAAATGGTCCTTTTTCAGAATGCCTAAGGCCAGTCATAGTTACGACGGAGCTCACGGTTGGAATACAGAATGGCCACGCATTCGAGATGTGGGAACTCCTGAAAAGCCCGATTATTTGATGACGATGCACGGTATGTTTTGGCATTTTCCAGCATCCTTTACCTCATTCAATACGGCGGGAATTCGTCCTCGATCGGCCTACTTAAAAGTGATCGGTGATTTCACCCGCTGGCAAGATGGATTGGTTTTTGGTTGCGATGATTCAGCCCAAAAAGAATTCTTGAACAAGCGAAAAGCAAAAGGAAACATCGAAGGACCAGGACAATCTAATTCGAATTTGTGGTTTACGTCGGTGGAAAAGCCTGACCAATTGGGCCCCAATACAGCACAGGGAGCGGTTTGGCTTTCAGAGAAAATTGAAGCGAATGTCAGTTCGGAGGCCTTCCTGTTTGCAGGTTGGAAAAAGCGGATGGCTTGGATTCAGAATGCAGGAAAAGAGGATGTTACCTTTACTTTTGAGGTGGATCGACAAGGAAATGGTACTTGGAAAAAACTTCGCACTGTGTTGCTTAGTGCAGGCCAATCGAAAAATATTTCTTTCTTACCTGCTGAAATAGGCGAGTGGATCAAGGTGAAGTCAAATAAGAATACGACGGCCACGGTTAATTTTAATTACACAGATGATACTCGGTACGTCAACGAATCAGACAAAATTTTTAAGGGATTATCAGCCATTGGTGGAGATCAGTTATCAGGCGGTCTATTATATGCGCTTGGAGATAAGCGTCGCAAATTAGCTATTTTAGCGAGTGATTTTTCCAAAGGGAAATTTAATGAAGTGGGGTATTATGAATTAGATAGTGCCATGAATTTGACCAGAAGAGAGGATCCGAAAATGGCTGATTTTATTCGTTCAAAATTTGAAATTTCCAAAGATGCGATTATAGTTGACGACGCCTCAGTTTTAGTCATTGACGATGCGGGAAGAAGGTGGCGTTTGCCCAAGGGGAACGAGAACTTCACAAATAAGATTCAATCGGGATCGATGCGCATTGATCGGGAAGTGGCGACCGAGCGGGATTTAATGAATGTGCATGGAACCTTTTATGAACTCCCAGCTGAAAATGCCGATGGCTATGCCAAAATTAGACCCGTAGCTTCCCATACATTATCGATTCATGATTATGCTTCTTATCGCGGCTTATTAGTGATGACGGGGCTTGATAAAAATTCGGGAGCCAATGAACATATCATTACTTCCTCGGATGGCAAAGCAAAAGTATGGGCGGGTACAATTGATGATCTTTGGAAATTGGGTAAGCCAAAAGGCCAAGGCGGACCTTGGAAAAACAGTTCAGTGGTTGCAAACGCAAAATCGGATCCTTATTTAATTGGTTTTTATGATAAAAAAAGCTTGAAAATTTCGCATAAATCTAATCAGACCGTCACCTTTAAAATCGAGATTGAACCGATCGGTCATGGCCCTTGGATGCTATACAAAGAAGTAGATGTTAAGCCAAACGAAACGTTTGAATATACCTTTTCGCCTGATTTTCAAGCCCGTTGGATTCGTTTTTCGGCTAACAAAAATTGTGATGCGACTACTTGGTTAACCTATCAGTAAACAAATAATTACCCGCTATTCGGCTGGTATAAATTTCGGATGAGTTTAGAGACCATTATTAATTAGATGATCAAATTATAATCAAAAATGAACGCCCAACGATATTATAAACCTGAGTTAGATGTCCTCCGGTTTTTTGCATTTCTGTTTGTATTTTTCGTACACCGATTAGACTTAGCGCCCATCGATGGGAAAGAATATTATTGGGCATTTCATTTAAGTCTTTTGGGGAATTATGGGGTACCCTTATTCTTTTTTCTGAGTGCATTTTTAATCACTGAATTGCTAACTAGAGAGGAGCATGTTTTTGGGAAAATAAATATTAAATCGTTTTATGTAAGAAGAATTTTGCGGATATGGCCGCTCTATTTTACGTTCTTTTTTTTAATGGTTTTCTTGACCTCAACGACCGATTATTTTGGAAGTAATATACCGGCAGGGACTCAAATTGCGTTTACGTTTTTTTCGGGCAATTGGAATATTACGTTTAACCAATGGCAATCTTATTGCATCAATCCGTTGTGGAGTGTGTCGGTGGAAGAACAGCTTTACATCATTTTACCTTTGATTGTTTATTATTCAGGGAAGCGCGGATTAAAGATTTTTTCTTATGTCGTTTTGGTCGTTTCCTACCTAACGATCATCTATTATGCCTCAAATCCCACCAAAGGTTTTAGTGGGCAATGGACCAATAGCTTTGTCCAATTTCAGTTTTTTGCGGCAGGAATTTTATGTTCTGTTTTTCTAAATGGTCACCAACCTCAATGGAATTTGTTGGCAAGGATTGCATTTTTTGTGACGGGTATTTTTTGTTGGTTAGCGGCTTCTATTCTTTGTGAAATTAACGCAGATGCTCCACATATGGCTACCATTACTCAATCGGTATCCGGTTGGATGTTAATTCTATCAGGGGTCATGCTTATGTTTTTTTCCTTATTCGGGATTTCATCAAAATACATGCCATCTCCACTCATTTATTTAGGTCGAATTTCTTTTGGAATGTACATTTTTCACATTACTATTTATTGGCTCATTTACAACATCTTCAAAAATGAACTTGGGTTAATTAGTGATCCATTGGGGTTGATAGATTGGAAAAATGAGGTGGGTTTGGTGGCCGCATTTTTAATTACGTTTACATTGGCCAACGTATCGTATCATTTTTTCGAGAAGCCTTTTTTGAAATTGAAGAACCGGTTTACGCTTATTCCTTCCAGAGAACTTTAATTATTTATTAGCCCCAAAAGGTGGTCCGCTATTAATTGAATAATTATTTTGTTTTAACTCTCGCCTTCTCTGGATCAAGGCCTGTAGCTCTTTCTCTTGCCCCTTTGATGGACATACTGCCAAAACGATAGGAGAAATTTAATCGCACCACGCGGGAATCTTGTCGTGGTTGGACAAAGATGTCCAAGTCGCCATATTTAATGTACACGTCAGGGTTAGACGTAAATAAGATATCTTGTGCATTTAGGCGGATGACACCTCGTTTATTAAGAACTATCTTTTGGACGCCTAAATTAAGCGACCCTCCAGCCCCAAAAATAAAGGCACTTTCTAAACCACCCGAGAAGTATTGACCACCCACTTCTAGTCGATAATCTTTAGGCAATGTAAAGATATGGTTCGTATTAAAATAGAACATGTTTTGGGATGGGCTTAAGGCTACATTTTCTACTTTTCCTACGAGCTCTGCACGGTTGACATAGATATCAGTGTTACTCGTCCACCATTTTGCGATCGGAATGGGTAAAGAAAAGCCTAGGCTGTAATTAGTTCTCTCAGCCATATTGGCGGTTGTCTGATAGGATTTTCGAGCCTGCGTATCTTGTTTTAAAATTTCGGTAATGACATTAGTTGTGTGGCTATATCCCAAGGTCGTACTGAATGCTCCCATAAATGTGTGACTTAATTCCAATGAGTTTGTTATTTGCGGGGTTAACATGGGATTACCCACTTTAAAGGTATAATTGTCCAAAAAGAATACAAATGGGTTTAAGTCACCATAACTTGGCCGGTCGATGCGACGTGAAAAATTTAATCCAAGGCTGTGGTTTTTGGAAACATCATACTGAAAAAAAGCGCTTGGAAATAATTGCGCATAATCTCGGTGGAAAGTGGAATCTTTCGAATTTGCGGTGTAAGCTTGAGACAATCCATCTGCAAGGGTCCATTCTGTCCTTAAGCCGATTTGATAACTGAATTTCCCGATCGCGCGTTCCGCATTAAGGTAAGCTGCGTGAATCTGTTCAGAGTAGACGAAATGGTTGCTTTGGCCAGTTAAAAAAGTAAATGTGGGAGCACCGTCGTTTTTCCCTTGAAATCTTAAATCATTATCTGTTTTTACATACGAAGATTTGAGTCCAGCACCCCATTTTGAATGCAGAAAGGATGGGAGTAAATAGTCTAATTTGAAAGAATATTGATCTACAAATGATTTAGCGTTATTCAATAATAATGAATCCGCTTTCAAGGGGCTGAAGTCACCTTTTTGAAATTGAGAACGTAAATTAGATCCGCTTTTATCTACGAACCGAGCATAATCAAAGTCGACCGTTAATTCCCGCCCCGTGCTATCAAATGTATGTTTGTAATTTAAGTTTAACGCATAATTGTGACTTGGATTTTCCACATGGTTATAGGTATTTAAACGGGTTAAAGCCATCCTGGAACCATTGTACTGAATCGTTTGATTTAAGCCATTTTCAAGGGTGTATTGATTGATATTTCCGGAAGCCAAAATCCCGAAGGTAGTCTTTTTTGAATAGTACCAATCCCCTCCTCCTTTTAGTTGGGTCGTTTGGTTTTCATTTTTAAACGCAAATCCATTTTCCCACACTTCATTTTGCGCCCTGAAATTTCTGGTTAAATTATTGCGTTCTAATTTAGTTATGTCAACGACGGATCCGTTTCCAAACCAATTCCAACCATTCTTTCGATAGTTTAAATTAACTCCCATACTTTCCCGCAAATAGATTCCTTGCGCTAATGTGGCATTAGCTGAACCATTTAAGCCTATATTCGAATTCTTCTTGAGCTTAATGTTGATGATTCCACCGGTTCCTGCTGCGTCATAGCGAGAGGAAGGATTAGCCATAATCTCCAATTGAGAAATTTGGTCTGCTGGTAAATTCTTTAAATAATTGGCCAAATCTGCCCCTGTTAAATAGGAGATTTTTCCGTCAATCATAATTCTGGCACCTGATTTTCCACGCAAGGAAATATTGCCGTCTTTGTCGACAATCACACCTGGCGCGCGCTCAAGAACTTCCATGGTCGTATTTCCTGCCGCCATCGCAGAATTCTCTACGTTGACAATCGTTTTATCCAATCTTTTTTCGATGAATGGTTTTGTCGCTGTCACTTTCACTTCGGCTAATTCAATGCTTAAAGGCAATAAGGTGATAGTGCCTAAGTCGATTTTAGAATCTAATGTGATTTCTACTAGGTTGATTTTTGTTGGGATGAACCCCGTGGATTGTAAGGTTAAACTAAATAATCCTAATGGCAATTTAGATACCTTTAATTCTCCATTTTCATCTGTATTCATGCCTTTGACCAAACTAGAATCGGTGGCTTTTTTTAATAAAACGGTTGCAAATGGGAGGGCTTCTTTACTGGAATTTTGAAGACGAAGATGTAAGGTGTTTTGGCCAAATGTTGCAAAGGAACATAGAACTAGTAAAGCAATTAATTTCATTCGGCAAAATTACCGAAATGTTGAAAACTACCGAAATGATTGTGATAAGTGGTGATTTATAACTTTAAAACCTGATTCAAGTTAATTGAATAGTATTTTATACTTCAATTATATTCATGGATTGGTTGGCCCAGGTGCTTAATTATGGTGTTTCCATTTGAGCTTGTTTTAATAAAATGAAATATTATTTCTTATTTTGATTATTTCTATGGGATAAAATCTAAATTTAGTTTTCAATAAAACGGATCCTATAAAATATTTTGAGATGAAAACATTTTACATCATTGCTAGCATTGGCTTTTTGTTCCTCATGATACAATCGTATAAATTACTGAGCAATAATCTAAAAACGGAAAACCAAAAATATAGGCTTATCCTAAAGGATGCCCAATTTGAAATCAGGTTTTATCCTTCCGCTACATTTGCTAAAATTTATAGTTCAGGTACCGATTATAAGTCGGTATCCAGTAGTGGCTTCAGGAAATTAGCCGGGTATATCTTTGGGGGCAATGACCAAGGGAAAAGTATTTCCATGACGGCACCTGTCCGAATGGAAATGAGCGAGAAAGGATCTACCATGAGTTTTGTGATGCCAGAAAAATACAAAGAATCTGATTTGCCTAAGCCCAAAGATTCAAGTGTCCATATTGTGAAATCAAATCCTCAATATGTGGCTGTTATTAGTTTTGGTGGCTATGCGGACGATGAAACGATCAAAGAGAAGCGAGATTTATTATTAAAAATAATTCAAAAAAAGGGCATTAAGGTGACCGGAGACTATACTTTTTTAGGCTATAATGCACCCTTTCAATTTTGGAGTAGAAGAAATGAAGTGGTTATTCCTATTGACTGGAAAGAGTAGTTCGTCCACAATGGTCGCATTTTCTTTCATATATCAATCATTATTTGCTTCCTAGAGGATTCATATTATTGAATCATTTTGATATCAAAAATATACTAATTATTCGTTTATTTGTAAATCATTTAAACCTTAATGTATATTTAACATGAAAGATTTACGTTACCCCATTGGCAATTTTGAATTAAAGCCGTTCGATGAATCGACAAAAAATCAATGGTTAGCTGACTTTAAAAACTTGCCGTCGGATCTAGAAAATGTTGTTGAAAATTTTAAAAGAGACCAATTAGATACTCCATATAGAGATGGTGGCTGGACGGTCCAACAAGTAGTACATCATTTGGCGGACAGTCACATGAATAGTTTTATGTACTTTAAATTGACATTAACGGAGGATTTGCCGACTATCAAAGATTATAGTGAAAATGACTGGTCCAATACATCAGATGTTTTAAATACGCCCATATCTCTATCTATTCAATTACTTTATCCCTTGCATGAAAGGTGGGTTAATTTGTTAACAAGCCTTTCAGATGCAGACTGGCAAAGAAAATTTTTCCATCCCACACATCAAGTGGAAATAACTTTATGGGACTTGTTTGCAGTTTATGCATGGCATGGCAAACACCATGTGGCTCATATTAAAAATTTACGCGAAAGCAATGGATGGTAAAATTCTTTAGGATTATTTGCCCAAATGTTTACTTAGCTTATTCCAAAACGAAAAAAAGCTAGGGAATTCACCCACAAGATCTGGAGCCAGGGAGGGATGTTTTTCCCTAATTCCTTTGAAGTGGGCATTGATGGGATGATCTCTAAAAATTCCTTGAAGGGATAAATCTGAATATTCTCCATAATACACTTGTAGGCCAGGAATATTTTCCCCAAGAGTTAAGATGAAGTTCAAAGTCTTTTGTGAAATCGCATGCTTTTTGAAGTGACTCGGTTCTAAGACCAATATCCGATTTCCCTCCTCACCGATGTGAAAGGTAGGATCAAGGGTATAATGTGTATAAATGAAAGTGGGTATGTTTTCTTGTAAGTCGAGGGCTTTTGTTGCAGGAGGGGTAAAAACTAGGTTTAATTTCTCTGATTTTTTTAATAGGTCTGGAACTGCATTTGCGGGTAAAACCTCATAGTCAAAATCTAAAAAAGTACCGTTTTGCTTCGTTCCCGAATAGGTATTGATGTTTGCCTGGTTCACAAAATAGGGTTGGTTGCTGAAGGTGCCTGCACACCATTGCCAACTAAGCGCATTGCTTGCCAAGTCGCCGTCCAATAAATGGTAGTAAAGCCAATCGGCAGGTTCACGCCAATGGTATTTTCCCATGTTGCAGATGATGGCGGCCAAGTACATTCGCAAGTGATTGTGCAGATAGCCTGTCTCCCAGAAATGACTTAAATGGGAATCTATCGCATGAATTCCTGTGTTTGCTTTGAGTATAGCCTCAGGAATTCCTTGGTTTTCCACACCTTTTTGCGGGTGGCGAATGTCTTCGAAAATCTGATCCCCTTTCTGAAACCACGTCCGGGTATAAAATTCGCGCCAGGCTAATTCTTGAATGAATTTTTCTGCTTGTTGCATCCCGATTCCCCGATTCTTTAACCGCTCCACCACTTGGGGTACTGTGATAAATCCACGGGATAAATAGGGAGAAAGGTAAGAAACTCCTCCGTTCAAAAAGTTCCGGGTTCGCACATACTGTTCGGGGTCGAAGGCATCGATTCGTTCGTAGACATCACTGAGATTCGTTGGGAAATCCACTATCTTTTACTGATTTTGTTCATGCTGATGCTTCGTTGGAGCGTGCATTTAAAACGCGGATCAGAAAAAATACGCTTTTGTAAATGTTTCGTGTTCCTGCCTGACATCCGTTTGCGCCACCTCTGAAAACTTGATAATTTACTATTGGCCCGCATAAATTCAATCACTTCTTTTTCTTGCAGTCCAAATTGGAATTTAATTGCCTCAAAAGGCGTACGATCTTCCCAAGCCATTTGAATGATTCGATCAATATCTTCGTCGGTGAACTTATTTGCTGCGTCTACACTTTTCACTACAATAGATGATTTGATCCCAATTTTTCTCCCATTTCTTACGCCAGGCGAATGGACGGTTACAAACTGGACAGGTTTTGGATGGTAAATGTTGTTTTTTTACGCCTTGCATAAACGAGAATTTCCGTTTGAAAGGATAAACCCAGATTCAATTCAAAATGTTTTGTAAAGTGACGCAACAATATGATTGAAATTCAAATGTTAACCAATGACGTAAACAAGTCATCAAAATGACGTTTGTTTCTTGGTAATTTAATTCCAATTTTGACATATGAATTTTGGAGAACAATTAAAGGAAATCCGTAGCTCGAAAGGTTTAACTCAAATCGAGCTTTCGGAAAAGAGCGGAATCGCGCTCAGAACTGTTCAGCGCATGGAGCGCAATGAAGGAAAGCCGAGCCTGTATTCCTTGAATGCAATAGGCGAGGTGCTCGGTGTGAATTTGGCTTTGTTGTTTGCTCCTGATTTCGAAACCGAAAAACTCAATATCATGGAAAGTGTAGACCAACAATTGTGGTTAGTCGCCAAAAGGCGTGCGAAATTTAAAAGAAGTCTGAGTGCCTATGTGCTCGTGATCTCGTTTCTTTGGATCGTTTGGTATTTAAGGATGCCAGAATTATCCCGTTATGAGCGGTTTCCGTGGCCTATTTGGCCCATGTTAGGCTGGGGATTAGGACTCGGAATTCAATATTTGAACGCCTATATGTTCGAAGTGGATTCCTTAGAACAAAGAGAATACGATAAGCTTAAGGCTAAAAAATAATTCAGCCTAACAATCGATGATTAAGAGGCTTTCCAAACACTGCCCACGCATTTCTAATAACAAGCATGGACCAATTCGAATAGAATTTAAGAAGAAGAATTAATCATTCTAATTCTGTAACCTAGAGCATTCCGATGAATTATTTTGTAAAACAAATTTTGATTTAATCGGTTTATCAAAATAAAATTCAATGAAACGGTCAAAGTTTTTACATTCGGTCTCAGGTGGTTTAGCTGCTGTATGTGTATCTTGTTTAGCAGCTGCCTGTTCAAAAGATGAGGCACCTGCTCCTGTTTCTTCAACAACTCCCAGCACAAATCCTGCAGCGAATCCAGGTTCAAATGCGTTTACGGTTAAGTTGGATTCTGAGCTTAGAGCCGTGAATGATTTTATTTCTAAAAACGGGATCATTTTGATTCGAATAGCCGCTGGAAACATCGCTTCAAGTTTCTTAGCTGTATCCTCAGTTTGTCCTCATGCAGGCGCGACCGTTGATTATAATAATACAAAATCCTCGTTTTCATGTGCGGCTCATGGGTCAGTATTTGGTTCAGATGGATCTTTGGTTTCTGGGCCTGCGACTAAAGGACTTACGAAATTGATCGTTGAAATTTCAGGAACGACTTTGACCGTTAAGTAGCATTTGTAGGAAATGTTATTGATCCTTCCAAAAATTAATTTTTGATGCATCGGACAGAAACGCCGACGGCCCTTCCACCTATATCCGTACCTCCACTTTTTGTATCGAAATAAAGTCCTCGCGCATTTTTATCCTCCACGGTACTCGACCAATAATCCCCACTAATTCCACTATCAGTCACTTCCCCATCACCATTACTCCGGTACCCCGATAAAGGAAGTTTAAGGGCTGATAAAATGGCTCCTCTAGCATCTTTGCTGATCCAAGTAGCGATTTCCTCGTCAAATTCATTGGATGTCGGTAACCTAAAACCTACCGGACAAGGATTATTGATTCCCTTGGCACCTTGCCACAATTGGTCATTTTGTACCTTTATCCAATCATTAGGGCTTTTTGTAGAAAGAATAAATCCTGAATTACCTGGTGAACTTTTGGAAGATAATTTTTTAGTTGTTCTTGATCTTCTCAATTGATGCCCATCTGAAAAGCGTCCCCATTGATATAAATATCCAAATGAGCTGGACTGCAAACTTGATTTAGCCACTTCTGATGCTCCTAAATTTCGATCCATCCAAATCCTACCTGTTTTTGATTTGACCTCCACGACCATCGTATTTTCCTTATCAGGTACTTGGGCTGATAAATATTGAAATTGGCCCAAGATGCACACCAGAAAAAATAGGGATTGCCTAGTAAGATTCATAAAGTTTGAATAAATAATTTTGCATAGAGTCTCTTCCAAATTAATAAATAAAGTTAAAATATTGCAATTTTTCTTTTACAATTCTATCTAGATATGACTTGATTTTTTTAGATTAAATGCTGATGCAGCAAGAAAATTATATAAACTTTAGACCTTAAAGTTCTTTATGTAAATTGAATTAATAGTTAATTTCGGAGCGATATACTTCAACTCCTAAAAACAAAATTGATTCATATACTTTGTACCATAAAAAAATAAAATGAATAGAAGAGATTTTATCTATCAAACGAATTTGCTTTCAGCAGGTATTTACCTTGCTCCCATAACATCTCTTGTCAACCATAAAACTAATCCGACCATTTTACTCGTATCGGGCTGGCAAGATGTGAACATTGGTGACATTGCACATACTCCTGGTTTACTGCATATCTTGGAAACATTTATACCCAAAGCGACCATCATTCTTTGGAAAAGAAGTCGCGGAGAAGAGGTGAAAAAATTACTTAATAAGAATTTTCCTAAAGTAACCATTATATACGGTGGGGTAAACCAAGAAAAAGACGTAGAGAATCCTGAAATCATGGAGGCTTTTAAGAAAGCTGATTTGATGATACATGGCTCGGGGCCTAGTTTGGTAGGCGGCGACAATTTAGCGAGTTGGATCAAACATACCAACAAGCCTTTTGGGGTCTTTGGGACTACGCTCGAAAACCCAACTAAATACCATCAAGATATTTTACAAAAAGCGTCTTTTATTTATACGCGTGAGACCAAGTCGATCGAACATTTGAAAAAGGTGGGAATTAATGGTGAACACATTCAGTTTGCCCCAGATGCTACGTTTTTTATGAATATTCGAGATGATAAAAAAGGCTTTGCATTTTTGGAAGCTAATGGATTGACTGATAAAAAATTCATTTGTGTTGTTCCTCGGTTACGGTATACACCTTACCATAAATTTAATGCCAATAATAATGGTTGGTCCGCCGAAAAAATAAAACAAGTAGAAGAAACCAACGAAAAGTACAAAGAAATTGACCACGCAAAGCTCAGAGAAGCCATGATTGCTTGGGTACGAGAAACTGGAAACAAGGTCTTGATTTGCCCCGAAATGACCTATGAAGTAGATATAATGAATGACTTGCTTATCCATCCTCTTCCTGAAGATGTGAAGCCGTTTATCGTAAAACGTGGCTACTGGCTGCCGGATGAAGCGGCTTCTATTTATTCAAAAGCACATACGATTTTAAGTTTTGAATGCCATTCTCCGATTATTGCAGCGGCCAACGGAACACCCTGCTTTTATTTGCGCCAACCAGAAGATACCATCAAAGGCCAAATGTATTATGATTTAGGTTTCAATGATTGGGTTTTTGAAATGGATCAAACAACCGGAAAACAAATTGCTGAACGATTGCGTGAAGTGTGGAAAGATTATGGAAAAGCCAAGCTAAAGCTGAAATCGAGGATGGATAATGTTGCCAGTATTTATAAAAATACAACGGTTAGTGTCAAAAAATTTTTGTAACCATTTTTCAATGCTTGCTTAATATTGAACTAACCCGCATGTTGATTTGAAAATCCCAATTGTACTAAGTGAGTAGATATGGCGATTGCTGGATTATGATTTATTATTTTGACCTAATTGTCAAGATGTTTTTAAATTCTATTTTGGATGGACTGTTTTTATAGATTGATTAGCTATATTTGTATCCACTAGAAGACAATTTATCAAATGTATCTAATTGAAAAAACAGACGAATTTGATAAATGGTTTAGAAAACTAAATGATCTTAGGGCCAAGGCGAAAATATTGGTTCGGATTCAAAAAAATTGAAAATAATGAACACTTTGGTGAATGTGAGCCTGTAGGTGAAGGAATTCGTGAAATAAAAATTGACTATGCTAAGGGATATAGAGTGTATTTCAAAGAATTTGCGGGTAAAATTATAATCCTCCTGGCGGGTGGAGATAAGTCAACCCAACAGAAAGATAGAGAAAAGGCAAAAGAGATTTTAAATAGAATAAAGCAATAAAAATGGAAACTTCGAAATTTGACATAGCAGACTATTTAGATAGTAATGAAATGATTGCGGAATACCTTAATTCTGTATTGGCTGAAGGAAACGATTCTGATATGATTATAGCGATTGGACATATTGCCAAGTCAATAGGCATGACAAAAATTGCTAATGAAACGGGATTGAGTCGACCGAGCTTGTACAAAGCATTATCTGATGGTTCAAAGCCTCAATTTGAGACTATTATGAAAGTTTTAAGAGCCATCGGAGGACAAATCCAAATTAATCCTGTTGTACAAGAAATGGCCTAGTCTATTACTTCCATAACAAAAATCACCTTAAAGGGTGGATTTTGTTAGTCACAAATAGCTTCAGAAGATTATTTTAAGGTCCGTATATAGGATAGCAAATCGGCCACTTGTTTATCTGTATAATTATCGATCAAGCCTTTTGTCATGAACGAGCGACCTCCTAGAAAACCTTGGCTTTGGATGTTGGCCGTTTCAATAAATATTCGACTACCTCCCATAAAAGCAAGAGTAGTTCCCCGGGCATCTTTGTTGACCAAATAACCTTCTAAACTTTGACCATCTTTTTTCTTCACCCGGTAAATCGCATAACTGGATTCTACTGCTGCATCAGGATTAAGAATAGCCGTAAGGAGTGCTTCGTATTCGCGGGAAGCAGAGCCGTCTAAGGCCGGGGCAATATTCTGCCCTTTGTTACCAACTTGGTGACACAACAGGCAAGTCTGAAAAAGCTTTTTTCCTTCATTGGGGTTCCCTCCGTTCTTGTTAGCGATCACCATGTACCTTTTAAGTTCCCCGTCAAATGCCTTCTTTTTTTCCTCTTCCCGCTTTTTCACTCCTTCCATAATGGCCTGACCACGAGGATCACTGCGATTTGCATTGACGATGCGTTCTGCGGCAGAAAGATTGAAGGCCGACAAATCCAATCCTTTTTGCCCAAATACATTCATTAATACAGTAGCACTTTGGTTAGAGCCCGCTAAAATGCTAACCATTTCAGCTTTTTCAGTTGCTTTCAGTTCCGGTATCCATTTCAATAAAGCCATTTCTCCCTCCGTTGGACTCGCTTTTGAAAGGCTATTCAGTGCGGCTGCACGCACCTCAAAACTCAATTTTTTATTCTGAACGATCTGCCTAAAAACTTCTTGACTGGCTTTGGGATTAATCTCCAAAGCTTTCAAAGTAAGTTTTAGAGTGTTATCTGGGGTTTGATCATTGACTAACGAGATAATGGCTTCTCTTAATTTATCCATTTTAAATCGTCCAATGGCATCCAATGCCAGGTCAATATTCGGCTGAGAATTACTTTTAAGTAAGGTACTAATCGGAACCAAAAGCATATCGGTCAGCTTGGGTGATTGTACTCGTGCTTGATTTTGCAGGGCGAATTGGGTATATGCGGCGGCATGAACTGGATTTTGGAACACCGGCTTTACAGCCTCGAAAATCTCTTTATTGCTTAGCATTTCCGCGATGCCGATAAAAGCAGATTCGTCGAGTGTCGTGATATGGGATGTTGGCCAAAATTTCAGAAAAGCAGTCTCCTTTTGTTTAACTGGCAATGCTTGGATAGCCCACAATATATTTGCTGCAGCAATATCTGTGGCCAATGGAACATTAAGGTACTTTTGTAATTCTCCAGCATATTGCTCGAGCGCCCTGCGCGCCAGAAAGCGTTCAAATTTTCTTTCATAAGCCCCACCCATCGCATTCCCAGGGATTTCAGGCTTACTTGCACGAACCAGAATGTCGATAGTAGATTGGTCGGCTCCGCTGATTTCCGACAGCGTACGAAGGACCTGAGAGCGAACGGTTGGATTCTTATCTTCCATGAGCTCTTTTACTGAGCTGGCAACTTCCCCCGGCTTCAGTGAAAAGCTTGCCAGCGAACGAACAGCTTCCCTTCTAAGATCCTGCAGAGGGGATTTTAAAAGGAATGAAAGGAGTGTCGCATCATAGTGTTTAATTCCTTCCAATGACCATAGGGCATGTATTCTTGTGACCTCATCCTGAGATTCATCGGATGCCAGAGCCTTAAGACTCATCGCTAAGTCCTTGGTTTCTGATATAGGGCGATCTGAAATCTGATGCCAGGCAGCACGTTTTTCCCAAAGAGAAGGTGATTTGAGGTAATTGACCAGTTCTTCTGTTTTCACCTGATTGAAATCAAGGATCACGCGTGGTTTTTGACTTACATGACGGATACGCCAGATACGTCCATGCGACTTATCTCGATCCGGGTGTGTAGTCGGTAGTTCATTGTGGGAAATAATCTTGTTGTACCAATCCGCAATATAGAGGCTTCCATCTGGTCCAAACTCCATATTAACCGGGCGAAACCAGTCGTCCTCGGAAGTCAGTATGTCGGGTAAATGTTTAGCAGTAACGGTACCATCTGGATTACGAACGATCCGAACCGCATTAATCGAACTGGTAATCGGATTTGCGAGGAACGCTACATTTTTATATTCCTCGGGAAAGGATCCAGAGGCATCATCAGCGAATGCCGTTCCTGATATTCCGGTTCCGCCTACACGGAACTCGTGAAGCGTAGGCATGAAAGGCTGGTAAGGACTAAGCCGTTCATTGCCAATACCTGGAAAACCCGTACCGGGTTCCATGGGTGCAACCGAATAACCTAAATCATTCGCTTCAGAACCATACCACTGACCATTGCCACGAAGCTGAAAGCCCCAAATATTATTAAGTCCAGAACTGACCAGTTCCAGTTTTTTTGCGTCCAAGGAAAAACGGGCAATCTTGCTGTAATCGATCTTCAGTTTTACATCACTTTTTAAAGAGGAAACGCCACTTTTATTTAGGGCTCCTTGGCTAAAATGAATCCAGTCGCCGGGACCTCGGATGAGCACATGCGCCATCGTGTGGGTATCCGTAAAGCCAAAACCTGTGAGTAGGGGAGTTCGCTGATCGGCTTTCCCATCCCGATCTGCATCATTCATAAAAAATAATTCAGAACCTTGCACCACATAAGCTCCATGCTTGTAGGGTAAAATACTCATGGGAATCGTCAGCCCATCTGCCCAAATATTGGTTTTGACGGGATTCTTGCCATATAGGTCAGAGAACACAAGAATTTTGTCGACACCTTTTGTTTTGCCTTGATAAAGATCCAATATCCGTTTAAAGTTCGGGTGATTTTTCTGCGCTTCTGGATCATCCATGAGTTTCAGCAAATCATTCCATTGGATGTCGGCGATCGGGTCCAAAGGGTACATCGTTGCGGTCTGAGTCCAGAGCCTGCCCGCATCATCGAAAGTAAGGTCGATTGGATTAATCAATCCATCTTTTTCACTCGCTACCAATTCAATAACAAAACCTTCAGGTACTTTAAATCCAGCAAGCTCCTGCTCGGGTGTATAAACCTTGGTGCGTACTGATTGAGTTTTTTTTGATTGAGCAAATGCTTTTGGATTAAGGCTCGTGACAAGTAAGATTGAAATAAATACAAGGAAATGCTTCATAATTTTTCTTAAAAGAGTATCAAAAACAGCGCATAAATTTTTCGGTTCAGGCATTTCAAAATAGGCTTAACAAATAAAATCAAAAGAATTCGAACTTTACATATCAGGGAATTTCAGAAATAGTCAAATCCCTAAATTCAACTTGGGCAACACCTCCACTATGAATTTGAACTGCAATAACCCCCTTTTGAGGTATTTTTGAGTCTCTTTCAATATACTCGCAAGTTTTTACCCCATTAATGTAAAGTTCATGAAGATTGCCTTTGCAACGGATGATATAACTATTCCAACCATCTTCCTTGAGAAGATGTTTGAGCGTGCTAAGATCTCCGCCGACCAATTTACCACGGCGATGTTCATCATAAATATCTCCCCAATAGCCATTTCCAATATCTGCTTGATATCCGACCATTTTTCCTCCTTCTATAACCGAACGATATTGAATACCGCTATTGATCAATCCTGTCTTGGGGTCACCCGATAAGCGGAAAAGACAGCGGAATTCAAAGTCACCATATTCCCGAGTGGTATGCAGGTAGGTGTTGGCCGGTATTTTATGGATGCCATCTCCACTTCTAATCACGCTATCGCTCACAAACCATAGCTTTTCATGCGTTGGATCTACCGTTTTCCATCCCTTGAGGGTTTTTCCATCAAAAAGAGATAAGGATTTGACGGTCGACTGGCCAGATACGTTTAGTGAACTTAAAATTAGAATGAATAAAAAAACCGAAAGGTTAAAAAACAATTTTGATAAGCTATCTATGTGCAGAATTCTAGTCCTATGTACGCTCATAATTTTATTTATTGGGGTTGATGTATTTGTACAATCTATTTATGTGATTCGTTGTAATGTTGCTTGAGAATATCTTCACCAAAATCATTTCCCGTTTCTCTGAAAATGGCATGAATATGATTGCCATCGTTTTGAAAACCCACATTATCGTATTCAATCAAGAATTCAGGGCTGTGAATCATGTAATAATGGGGTTTGTCATTTTCTAAACTGCCTATCCATGCAAAGTACATGTTTTTATATCCTGACTTTTCCATTTTTTCTAAAATTTCATGCGCCTTTTCATGTTCAAAATTGTGGACATATTCCTGGATTGTGAATTTCAAATAGGCTTTTTGGACCTCATTGAATTCCGCGACTGAGATGCCATCATACGTATCAATTCGTTGGCTACTTTTGGGGTTCGTAATGATATCCTTGGGGATACTTCGGGATAAGATGGCTTTTGCTTTTTGCTTGTCGCTCAGTGAGTGCACCAACAAAAATCCATAGTCTTCCTCTTTGCTCAATACGCGCAATCCAGCATATTTTCCCGACTTAACTTCGGCTGGGTCTGTGCCAATAAAATACGGAGATACACTAATTTTTTTGCCATCCGTCGTCATGGATAATGCAATGTGATGACCGCCTAGGTTAAAACTCCAATTTCCATTCATGGTCGGCATACCAAAAAATGAAATATAATAATTGCCATGATCCCATTTAAGATTTTGAGTCATGGTCAGTAATTCTTTTTTTATTTTTCCATCGTCAAAAGCTTTTTGATATAAAACATTCAAAATATCATCTAATTGCATGATGGAAGTAGTTTTCAAATAGCCCTGCGAACTTAACGTTTCACTCAAGACGCGGTGAAATACGAGTCTACTCGAATCTGATAAATCGCCATATCGAATGCCCGGACGGGGCGCTTGGCCCACGGGCAAATTTGTCCAAAGAACTCTTTTTTTATCATCAAAGGAGTATATAGCTAATTTTTGTTCCGCGCTAGAAAGTGTGTTGATGAATCTTGTGGCCACTTTAAATAAGTTGGCCGGTGTTTGCGCCTTTGTCTTTAAATAAATGGGTAAAAGAATGATAATTAGACTAATGACTTTGATCTTCATGCAATGAGGTTTAGGTAGATAAATATAATGAGAAAATTGTAATTATCGTTTTTGATGAATTTTACTTGTGTCAAATTGGACAAGTTACCCCATTGAGATGAATTGAAGGGGCGCTAATTGACTTGAGTTGGGTCTATTTTTCGAAGGGTTTGACTTTAATAGTTAATTGGAAATCTTACTGACATGCCAGGATAGGGCTATCTGATCTAAAAGTCCGAGGAATTGCATTTAAGTTTTATATCGAATTTATTGGAAGGCTTGTAAAGTTTTTGATAAACCAGTAATTTGTTAAAAAAACGCTAAAGCCTATTTAAAGCTAGGTAGTAAAAATTAATCATTCTCTATGAAAGTTTGTGTGATAGGTGCTGGGCCATCCGGAATTACCGCTCTGAAAAATATAATGGACCAAGGCTTAGATGTCGTTTGTTATGATTTTAATTCTGATGTTGGGGGTAATTGGATTTATAATGAAAAAATTGGTCATTCAAGTGTATTTGAAACAACGCATATCATCAGTTCAAAAACGCTTTCGGAATACGAAGATTTCACCTTTGATGAGTTTGAATTGGGTATTCCTGATTATCCTTCTCATGACCAACTGCGATGTTATTTTCAGGCTTATGCGGCGAAATTTAATTTATATCCGCGGATTGAGTTTAATACCCTCGTTCAATCTTGTGAACTAGACCATTCAAACCAATGGGTGGTCAAAACGATCAATGGGGGCACTGAAAAGACAGAAATATTTTCGCATCTAGTCGTTTGCAATGGCCACCATTGGAAACCCAGACTACCTCAATATCCCGGAAATTTCACAGGTAAATTTATGCATTCGCACGAATTTAAGCATGCAAAACCATTTGCAGGACAGCGAATTTTAGTCATTGGAGGTGGAAATTCAGCCTGCGATGTAGCGGTAGAAACAAGTCGGGTCAGTAGCAAAACGATGATTAGTTGGCGTCGAGGATACCGAATCGTCCCTAAATTTTTATTTGGAAAACCGAGTGATATCGTGGCTTCACGCTTTGCTTTTTTACCTACGGGTTTAAAGTTTTTCTTATCTGAATTATCGGTTAAGATTTTTTCAGGATCCAATAAAAATTATGGCTTGCCAGAACCTGAGCATTCGATTACAGGAACTCATCCGACAATCAACGAAGAGCTTTTGTATAAAATAAGGCATGGGAAGGTATTTCCTAAAGTTGACATTGAACGCTTTGATGGCCAAAATGTACACTTTAAGGATGGATCTGTGGAGGAATTTGATACCATCATCGCATGCACAGGGTATATTTTAGAGCATCCTTTTTTTCGAAAAGACTTTTTAAATTATAGCGAAGGAGATGTTCCTCTATACTTAAAAATGCTGCATGAAAAATATGAAAATCTCTTTTTTGTGGGGATGTTTCAACCATTGGGATGCATTTGGCCTGCCGCGGAATTACAGAGTAAAATTGCCGCAAGAGCCATCAAAGGCCTTTGGAAACGCCCTGAAAATATTGCGGATTTATGTCAAAAAGAAGTTACTCATCCTCATTTAAATCAGATAAAAACGCCGCGACATACGATAACTGTTGACTTTCATCTATTTATCAAACAACTCAAAAAACACTTGCCTAAAAATTATGTGAGTAAATCACCTGCTTGATGAAGGAAACAATCGTTTTTGTTCATGGAATGTGTCATGGGGCTTGGTGCTGGGAGGAGTATTTTATTCCTTATTTTGAGCAGCTAGGTTATCATTGCATCGCCTTTGACCTTCCGGGACATGCTCAACAAGGAAGCACAAAAGCGATTCATTTATCATTGGATGATTATGTGAATGCACTTGCAGACATCGTGGATAGGTTGGAGGAAGATCCCATCATCGTCGGCCATTCGATGGGAGGGATGATTCTACAAAAATTTTTGGCCAAAGGAAGATGTAAAAAAGCAATATTAATGTCATCGGTACCGCCATCAGGTGTGCTTTTGCCTAGTCTTCGTGTATTAATCAATCATCCCGGCGCATTCAAATACTTGTTCCAAGCGAATTTATTGGGTGTTTTCAAAAGGTATCCTCATTTAATGTTTTCTATAAATGTTAGGTCTGCGTACTATGCCAACAAGATGTGCTCGGAATCTTTTTGGGCCTATCTGCAATTGCTAATTCCTATCGGCCGATTGAAGAAACGAATGCCCATGCTAGTGATGGGGGGCACGGAGGACCAACTAATTTCCGTCAGCGAATTTGAACAAACGGCTAAAAAATATGGAGCTAAACTTTCCTTATTGGAAGGAGGATCCCATGATTTAATGTTAGAAAGTGATTGTCAAAAATACGTCGATGCGATACATTCTTGGATAACAAATTCTTCTAAATAAGTTGTCGATTTAGTTATTAAATAAAATTCAACCATTAAACCTTAGGGATGATAGGAGGTAACCGTATGTTTTAATACGTCAGTCCGATAAAAATAGACCTCCTTGAATTTTCCTTCCGCATACATTTGGCCTTGATCGAAAAAATGAGGGGAATTAGGATTTCCATTTTCTCCCCCGGCTAATAAAGAATAAGCCTTTATTTTTGGGCCAAATTCCACAGCAGCAATAAAACTATTTCCATTTACACCATACCATTTTTTCGATCCTTGAATGGAGCGACTTGTGTAGGAGGGAAGTTGGCCCCAGGCGGAGGAAGTAAAGGGTACCGCAATACTCGGCTTTTCATCATCCATTTGATTGACATCTTTGTTGGCAATCCGTTGGAAACGATTCAATTCGCCCCAAGTCAAGCGCCATGTCCCAAAATCTTTTTGTAGGTCAGCCATCACTTCTCTTAGCGCTTGGACCATTTCCTGCTTTGAACCTGAGCGGGCATATTTTTCAATGTCTTGAACAACATCCGTTTCACCTCCAAATAGTTTGGTTTTAGGGATTTTAGGCATGATTTTTTGACCCCAACGAACGGCTAATGTTTGAGCTATGGAAGATGTAGAGGCTTTGAAATCCCAATTTTTTAATTCTTTCACGATCTCAGTCAAATCCAATTCTTTAGAAGCCGCTTGTATAAGGGATGGAATCAATACCTCAAAAGCAGTTAACCGTCGGTCGTACCCTAGACTGATTAAAGAATTCAAGTCCAATTTATTGGTTTGGGAAAATAAACGAACCGCATTGCGATCGCGAAAGTTTTCTCCATCAGGTGCCATGTAAACCGGGTAATTGGCTCTTTTTGGACTAGAT
The DNA here is from genome assembly GCA_903933935.1 of uncultured Cytophagaceae bacterium. Taxonomy (GTDB): domain Bacteria; phylum Bacteroidota; class Bacteroidia; order Cytophagales; family Spirosomataceae; genus Aquirufa. The sequence continues at coordinate 10,933 of CAIZMB010000083.1, read as the reverse complement.
GCACCTGAAACAGTAAAAGGGGTGGAGTTACAGTTTTGAATCCAAGCCGTTTTGGGATTATAGCTGTGCACAATTTCTTCCAAAGGGTGCATTCCTTTCCAGTCGTTCTTAGAGGTAGACCCATCTTGGGGGATGCCCCAATCGAGAGAGGGCTCTCTTCGAGGTACAAAATTCCCGTGCCAATAAGCTATATTTCCTTTATTGTCGGCATAAACGGTGTTATTGGAGGTATTTGCACGCATTTCCATAATGCGTTTAAAGTCGGCAAAACCAGTTGATTTCGTTCTGAGCCAACTTTGAATCAGACTTTTTCTGGCCCGATTATATGAGCGAACGGAAATCCATTTTCCATTTCTAGCGGCTAAAATGGGACCTCGGTGGTTGTAATAAGTTTTGATTCTACGTTTGCCGACTGAAATCCATTTCGTCTTCAATGGAATCCAATTTCCATCTAGGAGGTATTCCATGATTCCTTTGTTATTTCTTGTCGTTTCAAAATAGGCATCTGCTACATCTACTTGGGATGAGGTATGCATCCACCCATTAAAAGCATTAAATCCTTGATAGACAAAGAATTGCCCCCAAGTTACGGCCCCGTACACGGATAATCCTTCTTCGCTATTGACATGCACCTCAGGTCTAAAATAAAAAGTTACGTGCGGGTTAATGTACAAGAGTGAATTCCCCGTGGACGAAAGAGAAGGTCCCACCGCAAAACCATTTGAACCAGTTAATTTTTCATCTGGGTTTTGGTATTTTACTTGGGCCGTTTGCTTTGGTAAACCATAAAAAAGGGCCGTTTCTTTTTCCGTTATGTCACCTGTTGATATAGCGCCAATGGAACCATCGGTCCATAATAAAGGAAACCAAGGCTCAAAATGGGTGATTAACCTCGGTTTAATTTCAGGATGCGTCTTTAAAAAGTAATTGATCCCGCCTGCATAGGCATTCAAAAGTTTTTTTAGCCAAAGAGGGCTTGTTTTGTATTCTTCTTTAGCCTCATTTTCGTCAATGATCAATTTGATATATAGGTCATAGGCCAACTCATTTTCTCCTTTGACCTCAGACATTCGACCCAATTTTTCAATGTAATTCATTTCTACTCGGGCAAAATCATCCTCACATTGGGCAAACATCAGGCCAAATACAGCATCGGCATCGGTCTTCCCGTATATATGTGGAATTCCCCATTCATCGCGGTGGATGGTCACTCTTTTCGCCTGGATCTTATATGGATCATAGGTTTTAGCTAGGCTGGTTAATGAGAAAAACAGCAAAATAAGTGTAAATAATTTCTGCATGATTTGTGGATAATTTTATAAAAATAGGAATAAAAACCGGACAGGCGCCCTGTCCACTATAAAATTATCGGAGCCTTAGATACAATTTTACGAGTTGATTGCTGCTCTTTAAAACTATCTTTTAGTCGTTTGAAAGCTCATTTAATGCTTTTCTTTGAATTTTTCGGATGGCTGACTCAATGGATTTTTCAGGTTCTATGATATTGTATTCTCCCCAAAAATCTGGGTCACCTAAACTTAAAACTTTGTCTGACATAATTACATTCGAGTTCAGTTTTTGAGTATTTTGATTCTCTTTGATGTCTTGTTTTTTCCAATCGGTGACGGCCATTTCAAACGTGCTACTATAGATCGTGTTGAATATCTTTCTGTCCCAATTTAATTTAAACGTTAAATCCCCACGGGAATAGGCATAAATCCATTGGCCATTTTGTTGTCGGTAGTTGATTTGATAGCGGACTTCGGTAGGATAAATGTTAACGCCAACAGGTTTTTTGCGCGTAAATTGAAGCCCTGACTTGATTTTGTCTTCTACATTAAGTTGGAATGTAGCGCTTATAACAGCAAGACTTTTCGCATCGATGTACAATTTTCCATAGTAGAGCGGATCGTCGGTTGTTGGCTTTTGTTTGAACGCTAAAACCAACACTTGGTTGTCATTTATTTGGGTAATTTCCTCTAAACTAAAATCATATAATTCGAATGCCTTATCTGAAAATAAAAAATTGGGATATTTAACTAAATCAATGAATAAAGAGGAATAAGGACCTCCTTGTAGTTTGAAATTGACCGTATCTAATTTGGCGTAATCTGCATTTTTTCTACCCTTGAATAGATTGATTTCGTCTTGTGAACTTACTGAAAAGGGCTGCTTTTGAATATTAACGATGGATTCAGAAAGGGAGACATAGGAACGCCGTTTTCGAATGGTTTCTCGATAAAAACCAGTCATTTGAATGGGTTCATTTCCATAGTTTCGTAATCGACTATTTAATACCCCTAAAAATATATTTTTTGCATCCATCACTTTTACGACTACTTCCTCGAGAATCGTATTGCTGGGTTCCAAATACAATACATTTTTTTCTTGCTTCAATTCTTTGATTGGAACCACTTTGTTTTTATATCCTAAAAATGAAATAACAAGGCTTGAATTCTGCTTTTCTGTTGGGATTTTAATGGAGAATTTTCCTTCACTATTACTAATGGTTGAGATTGTTGTTCCGGAAACGGTGATACTTGCAAAGATTAGTTCATTCTTTGTTTTACTGTCCAAAATAGATCCTTTGAATTGTTTGAACGAACTAGAATCCGTCGTGTGATAGGCTGAGAAACGGGCCTCTGATTGCATCTGAGAAAGAATGATGAAGAATAATCCAATGATTCCTCGAAAATAAAAGTGTAGCGTAGTTTTCATTATATGGATGCAATAAAATTAATTACCCAAAAAAATAATCCGTTTTCTGACTTTTTAAATCTACTTATTAAAGTATGAAAAATCATTAATTAAACTCAAATATAGGTAACGAATTTGTATGTTAATATGTATTTAAAACTTATTTATTAGGCGTAAAATAATTAGACTGATAGACGTTATTTCTGGATTTCCAATTTTTCAAAAACGCTTATTTCGATTGCCCTATTTCGTGTTATCCGAGTGGCTGCCATACCCGTAAAATAAAATAATACGTCCATTATAGATGCATTTTAGTATTTCCAAAAGTCTTAATGTAAAGATTGAGATCCAAGTTCGATTTGCCCAAAGACTTGAATTTCAATCGTCTATTATTTTGTGGATGGAACATTGAAGCATCTCTATTCTTCAATAAGAATTTTCTATCGAATAGTTGCCGCAGCGATTGATTTATTTCCGGAATCCGCCTGTTATTTCTTTTATTTTTTCAAAAAATGCTTTTTTCCTTTGAGAATTAATACCCCAATCTACGGGGACTGTTTGGTAGCCTTCAGTTATGTTGGTTTCCCCGCGGAGGCGATAATCGAAATATCCCCAGGAAACATAATTTTTTAATGAGGTGGTCAAGTTATTGGTCTCTTTTTCAAAATCGAAGTGATCATCTTCATTGTTGATGATGGGCATAACACGGAAACCATCCACTTCCATCGTTTTGTTAATTAAATCCTGAATTTGTTCGGTTTTTGAACCTCCATTTCCATGAATTAATACAAAATCAGAGGTTTTTACAACATTGGAGGTTGGCACAATAAGGCCGCGAAAACTCGTTCCTACAAAATAACGGTATCCATTCTTTTTTTTCTCTTTGACTAAATTAATGAGTTCATGAATTCTGTTTGGGTACAAAATTGGATGGTTATAAGATCCATTTTCACTCGTTTCATTGGCAATTTCGAGGAGTACATTTCGGTATTTCTTTTTAAATAGCCAATCGACCATTTGATTAGTAGCGTTTATAACGGCTTTTTCATCATGTAAATATTGATCTTGGCCAAAATAGAATAATCCCAGTATGACCACCATTTTTAAACGATCGGCTTCTTTCAAAACTTTATCTAAACGGTCCAGGTAGTCAGCGTTTAATGATCCATCTTGATTAAATCCGGAATTAATGCATTTCGAATTTCCATAGCCCGTTGGGCTACCCCCCTGCATATTAATCGTAAAACAGTTTAATCCGTAAGAATTCCAAAGGGACATATTCGATACAAATTCTTGATTATTTCTTTTAGCATCCCATTTTTTTGTGTCAGGATAGGCAAATGTCTGAGCGGTTTCAGGATTTAAATCATCAAAAATGCCTTGAACCATACGAGAGTTCATTAACAAGCCCTCTATTTTTAAATTTTTCCAATACCGATTCGGATAAGTGGGGCTACCATTAATATAAAATTGATTGCCCTTGATTTCGACTACTGTTTGTCCCGCGGCGTTAAAAATCACTAAAATGGTCAAGGCCAATTTAAATACACACAATGATTTTATTTTTAGCATAATCTTTACGTTATAGATTCAAAATTTGCTGAGAACTAGCTCTTTTATAATGAATAGCGACCCATATTGAAGTTTAATTAAATTTACAAAAAGCTAAAGTTTAGGATGTTTACTTAAAAAGTTTATTTAGGGCAGAACCATTTCAAATTTAATTTGGTCGAATTTATCAAATAAATGAAGAGCATAAATTTGAAAAATACTTTTTTTTCATAATTTCGCTGAATTGTTTTGTGGTTTACAAACTAATTTTTCTTTTTTTTTAAAAGCAAATTTTGTTTCCCCTAAAACAACCTACCCTAAATTATTTTCTCAAATTTTAATTAGTGTAGTTTATTTTTTGAAAATAAACAGTTCTCAAAAATTATACTAATTAATCAAAACAAACATTTTTCACATGAAAAGTATGCTTTTTATTTTTTGTAGTGCAATGTGCATGTTCTCTGCCACATTTGCACAGACAAGACAAGTTACCGGTAAAGTAACCGGTGTCAATAATCAGGTAGTTGCATCTGCATCTATCAAGGTTAAGGCTAGTAACCTAGCTACCATTACGAATGCTGATGGAACATTTAGTTTGAAAGCTCCTAATGGAAGTTTTGTGTTACAAGTCTCTTCTATTGGATATGAATCCAAAGAAGTCGCGGTAAGCGCTTCTCAATCTATCGTAAACGTTTCTTTGGCTGAGCAATCGACTGACTTAAATGAAGTCGTTGTTACTGCGTTGGGGATTAAACGTGAAAAGAAGTCGTTGACCTATGCCTCTCAACAACTTGCAGGTGAGGAAATCAGAAGGGCGGCTGGTCCAAACTTCATGGAAGCCTTAAGTGGTAAAGTTGCTGGAATTGACATTAAAGTAAGTGCTTCAGGTGTTGGAGGATCAACAAAAGCAGTTTTAAGAGGTGCTAGATCACTTTCAGGAACAAGTGAGGCTCTTTATGTGATTGATGGTGTGCCTATGGTAAACAACAAAGGAGCTCAGCCAGGTTCTTACGGTGGAAATGACCGCGGGGATGGTTTGTCTTCTATTAATCCGGCTGATATCGAAACAGTTAACGTATTAAGAGGTGCGAATGCATCCATTTTATATGGTAGCCAAGGTGCGAATGGTGTTATTTTGATCACCACTAAAAAAGGAAAAGCGGGTAAAACAGTCGTTGATTTTAATTCTAGTACGGTTTTTGAACAAGTAACCGGTATCCCTGATCTTCAGTTTGATTACGGTACTGTAGGTGGAGATTTGAACTGGTCAAAAACGAAAGGAAATTATCAAAAGAATTATGTGAATGATTTCTTTCAAACAGGTACAATCGCAACGAATTCCATCAATGTGAGTGGAGGAAATAATCAGACTACTGCTTATTTTTCATACTCTAATATTACTTCAAAAGGTGCGATGCCAACAAATACGTATGGTAAAAATACGATCACATTAAATCAATCTACAAAATTATTTAATGACAAAATTACCTTAAGTTCAAATGTTATTTTTGCTAACGAAAAATCATACAATCGTCCTGGTGCAGGTTATTACAATAACCCTCTGACTGGTTTGTATACTTTTGCGCGTGACAAGGATTTTGCTTCTTACAAAGAAAATTATCAGGTTTTCGATCAAGGTAGAAACCTTTACAAACAATCTTGGTATTCCACATACGAGTTTCAAAATAATCCCTATTTTGAATTAAACAATAACTCAAAATTGGCAACGAACAACCGTGTTATAGCGAATTTGAAATTGTCTTATGATATTATGAATCACGTGAAGTTTGAAACAAGAGCCAATATTGACTACAATGATGTATTGTATGATAATCGATATGCTGCTGGTGGTAACTCCGTGAGTGTAAGTCCTAATGGGTCTTGGTCATACACCAAATACAAGGATCAAGCTGTTTATGCAGATGGTATTTTAAGTTATAACAACAATTTTGGTAACTTAAGTGTAACGGGTTTATTAGGTGCTAGTTATCAAAATAATACGTTCAACGATGGTATGAATGTGGCGAATGGTACAGTTTCATTACAGTATCCTAATTTCTTCTCTTTCTCAAATATGCCATACAATGTCATTTTTAACTCGACAATAAGTAAAACGGTTAAGCAAGGTGTATTTGCAAGTGCTAACATTGGTTACAAGGAAGTACTATTTTTAGACGTTTCAGCACGTAATGACTGGGCTTCAACTTTGGCATTAACGGGAAATCAATCTTATTTATATCCTGCCTTTGGTTTATCTGCCGTAATAAGTCAAATGATTCAATTACCTGAAGCGATATCGTATTTAAAGGTTAGAGCGTCTAATTCACAGACGGGTAATGAGGTTCCATTTAATGTGGTTAATCCTTGGAATTCCATTGGCGGTGCTGGTGGACCAAGCGGAATTGGGGGTATAAACCGAAATAGTCAGGTTCCATTTACAAATTTGAACCCTGAGATCATTACAAGTAATGAATTAGGTACTGATATTAAATTCTTTAATGGTCGATTAGGCTTTGATTTCACTTACTATAATTCTGTTAGTACGAATCAATTTCTCTCTTTAGCAGCACCTTCTGGATCAGGATATTCTTCCTATTTTGTAAACGCTGGTAAAATTGTGAATAAGGGTTTTGAATTAACGATTGACGCACAGCCTTTTAGAACTGATAATTTTGCTTGGAGCACGAATATCAACTTATCAAGAAACCAAAACGAAATAGTGGAATTAATTGCTTCTAATCCAAACTATCAAGTAGGTGGTGATGATGAAGGTTTTGCTTCGATTATTAAAGCAGGTGGATCATTCCAAGATTTGTACATATTTAAATTCAACAGAAACAGTGCGGGTCAAATTATTTTAAGTCCTGCTGGTGTTCCGACAAAAGCTGCTACGCAAGTAAAAGTTGGTAACGTAAATCCTGATTTAATTGCAGGTTGGAATCATAATCTTACCTACAAAAATTTCTTTGCTAGCGTTCTTATCAATGGAAAATTTGGGGGTGTTGCCTTTTCTAAAACAGAAGCTTTCTTAGATTCTTATGGTGCAAGCCAAAGATCTGCGGATGCTAGATTAAATGCAACTATTCCAATTAACGCAGTGTCGAGTACTGGTACGGCGGTCACTTCCATTGATCCAGTCCTTTACTACTCATCTATTGGTGACAGAAATAAAATCATGGAACCTTATGTTTTTTCTAGAACAAATGTACGTTTAGGTCAATTAGCTTTTGGATACAACTTAAAAATCAATAAGGCTTCTTTCCTAATCAAAGACGCTTCTTTCTCTTTAGTAGCTAGAAACTTATTTTTCTTCTACAAAGAAGCACCATTTGATCCTGAACAATCTATGAGTACTGCCAATGGAATGCAGTCAAATGATGTATTTAGTATGCCTTCTACTAGATCAGTGGGCTTTAATGTCAAATTAACTTTTTAATTAAAAATTAAAATCAATTGTTATGAAAAAAATATTATTTGCGTCACTATTTTTGATTGCGCTAGTATCTTGCACCGAAGAATTTGAGAAAATAAATCAAAACCCTAATCAAATTTCTGATCAATTATTAAAGCAAGACTTTAACCTGGTAGGTTCTCCTTTTTCAGGGATGTTATTGAACCTTTTCGGTGGTCAAATAGAAGAGGACCTTTTACATGATTCTTGGATGGGCTATATGAATACTCCTACTGATTTTGTGGGTAATGTTAATAACACCACATATTATATTCGTTGGAACTCTTTCTGGGGTCGTACATATAATAACGTGATGTCTCCTTCCAAGCAGGTAATTAGATTGGCAGAAGAAAACAAATTGCCATTGTTTGCTACTTGGGCAAAATTAATTCGCATCATGTCAATTTCTAAATTATCTGCTTATCATGGGCCAGTAATTTATTCAAATTATGGCGCGACTACGCCTACAATCAATTACGATAAAGAATCTGATTTGTACGATCAATTTTTTAAACAACTGGATGAAATTCAATCTGATTTTGCAGCTAATAAAGCGTATACAGGTTTCACTAAATTTGACCCTAGCTATAAAGGAAGTATCCCTGCTTGGATGAAGCTAGTAAACTCTATGCGACTAAGATTGGCAATGCGTTTATCGAAAGTAAATCCTGCACTAGCTAAAGCACAAGGTGAAAAAGCGATGGCAGATCCTGCTGGATTAATTAATACGAATTCAGAAAATTTTCTAGTTTCTTTAAATGGCAATATTATGCCTGTGGCACAAATTTGCTGGCAATGGGATGATACTCGTATGGGTGGTCCAATTGAGTCTTTTTTAGTGGGTTTGAAAGATAATCGTATTTCAAAATATTTCACACCTGTGTCTGATGTTTCACTAGCTGCTGATCATCCTGCTTATCCTTATAAAGGAATTCGTAACGGTGCATACTGTGTAGCTAAAGCTGATAAAGTACCTTATTCGAAAGTATCTAATGATTTTAATAGTGCACAAACGAGACGTGGATTTACTGCATCTGAGGTTGCATTCTTAAAGGCTGAGGCTGCATTAAGAGGCTGGGCTGGAGCAGGTTCTGCTGAAGCAAACTACAGAAATGGGGTTAAATTATCTTTTGAAGATTGGGGTGCTGGAGGAGTAGATGCTTATTTAGCAGATGCCACGAGCAAGCCAATTGATTACGTTGATCCTAAAGATCCAAGAAACAGTAATAAAGCAGCTTCTACTATTACAGTTGCATGGAATGAGTCTGATAATCTTGAATTAAAATTAGAGAAAATCATTACTCAAAAATATCTTAATACATTTACCAATACTTTGGAAGCATGGGTTGATTTTAGAAGAACTGGTTATCCAAAGATTCCTCCTGTAGCTAAAAATGATTCTAGTCCAGACTGGGGTATTATTCCTGTGGGTGAGTTTATTAAGAGAATGCCATTCATCAATGCTGAAAGAACAGGTAACGCGGCTGGCGTAGCTGACGCAGTATCTAAAATGGGATCTGGTGCAAAGGATGATATAGCGACTCGCTTATACTTTGACACAGGTGTTAAGTCAAATTTTTAATTTCGTTTAATACATATCTCTTTGCAAAAAGCACCTTTCATTTAATGAAAGGTGCTTTTTTTTGTATGAAAATCGCTTATTTGTCTTTTGTCTAAATGGACCTTTTCAATCTGCATGGGTATCAAACATAAGTCTGTTTTACCTCATGGAATTATTGAAATTATCAAACGGATGATGTAAGTCAAAATTACCTCTTTTAAAAAACGAATAACCTTTTTGAGAACATTTCTGAAGTGCTCGAATGTTTAGTCTGGGAAGTTTGCTTATGATTTTCAATTAGGCCAACAGCGTATCCAGTTTAATCTATTCCCATTGATTTGACTTATTCAATTTGAGCTGGTTGAAATTACTTCCTAGTCTTTTTGCTTGTTAATGGAAAGATTTTTTATTTCAGTTGGGTCGTATCTACTCGGCTAGGGGTATCTTGACCTGAAATGATACTCGTCGCACTCTTAGCGATCGCCTTAATAATCTCAGTCATATTAGCTAAGTCCAAAGTCTGTACTTCATCACTTGCTTTGTGGTAATTAGGTTCACTGTCCATTTTTGAGGTAGAAATGGTATGTGCTGGAACGCCTAATTCTGCTAACGTCGCATTGTCTGAACGGTAAAATAAGTTTTGATCTGGGTATGGATCTGGATAAAAGGTAAATGGAGATCCTGTAAGATTCTTTTTTAAAATTTCCCCCATTGAAGATTTCTCATAGCCTGTGATGTAGGCGCTATTTTTTCCCCACTTACTTTCTGTGCCAATCATCTCCAAATTAAACATGGCCATCACTTGGTCTGGATTGAATTGTTTTGAGAAATAAGAACTTCCGTGGCCCCCGCTTTCCTCGGCTGTAAAGGCTGCAAAAATGAGTGTCCGTTCGTTATCACGCTTTTTAGCGTAGTATTTTGCTAGCATCATTACAGCGGTCGTTCCAGCAGCATCGTCATTCGCCCCATTGTAGATTGAATCTCCTTGCACAGCTTTCCCGATCCCTAGGTGATCATAATGACCTGAGAAAATAACGTATTCGTTTGGACGAGATTTGCCCGGAAGGATCCCCACGACGTTAGCTAATTCGAGACGTTCGACTTTTTGGGCCGCGGTGATTTTAAACTTGGTAGGTATGGTATTGGCAATCACGAAAATTATGTTGGCCTGCGATTCTCTGAGCGGACCTCTGCCCGACAGGCGAGGAATGTATTTCGCAAAGCTCTCGTGCAAGAAAGCGATGGTGGGTTTTTGGGCATTCATAATCTTGTAAGCATTTTGGCCAAAATTAGCTCCCTCTTGAATGCTTGCCACTTCGTAACCCGATTTTTCGTCGAGTTCAACTGAAGACTCTTTGGAAATAATCGCGATTTGGTTTGCCTCTAACGATTTTTCATCCACGCGTATGTTAGCGGAAATTAGCGAAGACTTAAACATGGGGAAAGTTTGTAAATACGTTCCGTTGGTCTTTTGCAGTTTTGCTTTTTTGAATTCTTCTGCAATGAAATTCGCGGCCTTTTCTATGCCCGGTGTAAAGGGTTTTCTGCCGGCCAACTCATCTGAGGCTAAATAGGTTTCGATACGCTCCGTTTCTGCGCGCGTAATAATTTTGTCAATTTTTTGCGCCTGAGCCAGTAAGGGTAGCGCTATGAGTAGTAAGATTTTATTCATT
>CAIZMB010000082.1 GCA_903933935.1 uncultured Cytophagaceae bacterium | reverse complement strand
CTCTAACAATACTACGAATATATGTTCCTTTTGAACAAACTATTTTAAATTTTACTTCTGGAATTGTTATTTCAGTAATTTCAAAAAGGTAAATATTAATTTCTCTCCATTTTATTTCTAAATCAACATCTTTTATACCTGCTCTGGCATGTTTATATAATCTTTCGCCATTAAGTTTTACGGCTGAGTATATAGGTGGAAGTTGCTTTGAATGGCCAATAAAAGAAAGTGCACAATCAAGGATATTTTCTTCAGTTATATGATCTATTGGATATACATGATCTATTTCTGTTTCCAAATCAATTGATGGAGTAGTTTTACCTAATATAAAGGATCCTTCATAGGTTTTTTGTAATTCTTGAAAGTAATCTATCTTTTTTGTGAATTTACCAACACATAAAATCAATAAACCAGTTGCAAGTGGATCTAGAGTGCCCGCATGGCCTATTTTTTTGAATTGACCCAGATTTTTTATCTTTTTGACTACATCAAATGATGTCCAAAATTTTGGTTTATTTATCAAATAAAATTTATCCTCGACAGGTGCTATTTCCAAGATAAATATATAATTAAACTGATTCCAATAATTACTCTATAATATCCAAAATATTTAAAACCATATTTTTGTACTACTCCTACCATCCATTTTATAGAGAATAATGCTACAATAAAACTTATGATAAATCCTAAATATAATTGATACGAATATTCGCCAAATAAGTACTCATTAACATGATCTTTATAGTCTAAAATTTTCTTGGCATTTGCGCCTAAAATTGTTGGCATACCTAGTAAAAAAGAATATTCAATAGCTGATTTTGCATTAAGTCCACTTAATCGACCACCTATTATGCTTGCCCCCGATCTTGAAACACCTGGAATCATTGCTAAACACTGATATAACCCAATTTTAAATGATTGTTTATAAGAGATAGTAGAAATTTCATTATCATTTTTATTCTCTTCTACCCAATCTTCAAACTTAATTAATATAATACCTCCTAAAACCCATGAAGCGGCAATAAAATAATACCCTTCAAATATTGATTCAAGCCAATCATCTAATAATAAACCGAATATAATGGCAGGTATGAAAGAGGCAATTAAATATAAATAAATGTTTATTCCTGAAATTAATCTTTTAAAATAAAGTACAGGGACGGCACAAATTGCCCCTAATTGAATAAATATGATGAAAAAATTTAAAAATTCAGATGTATTTATACCTAATAAATACCTACCTATAATTAAATGAGCTGTAGACGAAATGGGCAAAAATTCAGTTAAACCTTCTATTATTCCTAAAATAATTGTTTGAAAAGTTTCTAACATTATTTTTTAAAATTAAATAAAGAATATATGGGAATAAATACGCCAATGAGTACAATGATAGGTCCTATTGTTATACCTAACAGGCCAAATCCAAATGGCTCCTTATCTAAAGTCATAATAAAAAATCCAATGACCATTATGATAATACCTAATAGTAAAACATAAATATTTTTTGAATTTAATGGGAATTTTTTTGAATTTTCCATGGCTATATAAGATTTGAAATACTGGTTTTTAATTTCAAATTAAGTGAAAATATGGTTGCAATTAAACTAAACAAACAACAAAATAGGGTGCATACGAAAAATGAAAGAATCTGCATATTACTTTCATTAACTAGTTCTTTTAATTCTGGAATTGAATTTGAGAAGTAATATATTAATAAATATGCACTTAGCGTACCTACAGAGCCACCCAATAATCCATGAATTAACGAATCAATTAAATAAGGTTTTCGGATATAATTATTTGTTGATCCTAATAATTGCATCGATTTAATTAAAATACGGTTTGAGTGTATATTTATTTTAACAAAATTGGATATTTGTAAGTAAACAAATACACATACAATAAACATTATGAATAACAAAAAAGAAGAAATTTGATTGATTTTGTTAATTAATAATGAAACATACCTATTGGGAAATGTGACCTCATATACTCCATTGATTTTCGAAATATCTTTTGCTAATACATTAAACTTAGCTTCATTTTTAAAATTATCCGATACGCCAACAATCAATAAATTTTTGAATGGATTATTTTCACCGAGTAAATCTTCGTAATTCTCTTTATTTTTTAAAATAAATTCACTGGCTGTTTTGTTTTTACTCTTAAATTCAATGTCTGATTTACCATTGATTTTATTCAAAAAAGGAGATTTTTTAAATGTATATACTAAGTCGTTTATTTGATCAACATTTAAAGTATCTTCTAAATAAATGTACATTTTCATTTGAGAAGTAATATCATTCTTCCATTTGGAAGCTCCAAGAATTATCTGAAAAAATAAGCTTATAATAAAAGCTAGACTAGCAATAGATACTATAAGAGTTGAATTTTTTCTAATTGATGTTTGTTTATTTGATTTCATTTGAATTTTTTAGTCTAGAAATGTCATCTCTTAATTTTGCAGCCAACTCATAATTTTCATTAACTAAGGCATCATTTAGTAGATTATTTAAATCATCATAACTTAAAGAAGCATTGCTAATTTCCTCATCTTGTGAAGTTATAGGTTCACCTATAATTTGTGTTTCATGAATAGATAATGAAGAGAGTAGGTTTGAATCAATCTTAATAGGAACTTTTGATCTTAATGAAATAGCTACTGCGTCTGATGGTCTAGAATCGATATCAATGGAAGTATTATTCATAATAACTGTAATAATTGCGTAAAAAATTCCATCTACAAATTTTGTTATAGTAATCGATTCAATCTTTAAAGATAAATCTTTTAGCATATTCACAAACAGATCATGCGTTAATGGTCTACTTGGTTTGATTCCTTCCATTTCTATCGTAATGGCTTGAGCTTCATTGTAACCAATAACAATTGGAAATTTAAGATCTGAATTATCTTTTGATTCTAGTAAAAGAATAAAAGAGCTTGATCCAACACTGCTTGGAAGTAAGTTTGCAATAATTAAATGATGGATATTTTTCAATTGTTAAATAAAACCTAAATGTACGAAAAATGGCCTAAAATTAAGCCTCATCAAATAATTTTGTTAATTCTGGTACAATTTCAAATAAATCTCCCATTATTATATAATCAGCATGTTTTATAAATGGAGCTTCAGTGTCATTATTTATTACCACGATAGTACCCGATCCATTAACGCCTGCTAAATGTTGGATTGCACCGGAAATGCCACAAGCAATATAAAGTTTGGGATTTATTTTAATTCCAGTTTGACCTACATGTTCATGATGTGGCCTCCAATTTAAATCAGATACGGGTTTAGAACATGCCGTTGCAGCCTTTAGTTTTTTCGCAAAATTTTCAATTATAACCCAATTTTCAGGTCCTTTTAAACCTCTGCCAGCCCCCACGACTATTTCTGCATCTGATAATTGTATTTCATTTTGAATCAAAGAATTTTCTACTATTATGCTAGATGAGCTAAAGGTTGACGATATATGTTCGATTTTTAATTCTTTAGTTTCTATTGAATCACCTATTAAAATATCGCCAGTAAATCCTTTAGGAAAAATGGCAATACATGGATCATTGGTTTCATTCATTTTGGCCATTGCCTTACCTGAAAATATTGATTTGGTAAAATGAAACGATCCATTTTCCAGTGACAATGATTTTATATTGGTAATAATGTTAAAATTTAAAATCATCGAAAGCTTAGAAAATATTAAATCATTTGTTGTTGATTTAGTACAAAATACATGCGTGATTTTAGTGTCTTTTATATGGCTTACAACATTATCCAAACTGGCATTAGATGAAAAATGGACATTATTATCTATGGTAAAACAAGTAATTGAACTAGGTTTTACTGTAGCTGGAAAATAACATTTGCTAATGTTTTGAATCGTGTATAAATAAAGATGTGCATCAGCGCAATTATCAACTAATTTATTTGCGAAATTCAATAACGATTTCGAATTATTCGTTAGTTCGTCATGTTTGAAATCTATAAAAACAGCTATATTTATCATCTTAATTAAATTGAATATCTTTTTTTAACGCTTGGATTAATAAATCTAAATTATCTTTTGGAATTTGTATTTGCTTTCTATTGGTCTCATTTACAGATTCATAATTAATTTCAAAATTTGATTCTTTAGATATTATCTCAAATACTTTTATTTCTTTGGTTCTAGCGGTCATAATTCCTCTCATGGAAGGAATTTTCCACTCAGCTATTGGTTCTTGGCACCCTAGAACAGCAGGTAATTTACAATTT
>CAIZMB010000081.1 GCA_903933935.1 uncultured Cytophagaceae bacterium | reverse complement strand
TTTGGTCGAAAAAGTTGTTGGATTATTTGAGCTGAATACATAAATGCCAAAACTGTTTTAGGCGATTAAGAATGGAATTGATCTTGATTGATAATTTGTTGGGGTAGCTTTATTACTTTATACGAATTTCTGATATTTTTTTTGTAATTTAAAACATATTTAAGGTTTTATGGTTACCAAGCAACTCCCTAGTTCATTCCAATTTGAGGCCATTTTTAATGAAGCTGCCATCGGCATTTTAGTGACAAATGCCTCCTTCGAAATACTTATTTCAAATTATTTTGCTGACCGATTATTTGGATTTGAACATAATGAACTTATCGGTAAAAATATTTCCATCTTAATTCCCAATCACCTTAAGGATCGCCACCATGGTCATCTAAATCACTTAAATTCTTCCCCTATCTCTAGGCCTATGGGAATCGGTTTAGACCTTAAAGCCAAGCGAAAGGACGAATCACTTTTTCCCATTGAAATTAGCTTAAGCCACTTTAAAGAGAACGAGCAAATATACTACATTGCTTTTGTCAGCGATGTGACGTTAAAGCGCCAAGTGGAAATGGAGCTTATCTTGAAAAATCAAGAGGTAAACCAATTAAACGAAACACTGGAGGAGGAAGTTAAAATTCGCACCCAAGCATTGCAAAATACCCTAGAGAAATTAGAGAAGAATACACACGAGCTTGAAATTTCATTACAAAAAGAGATTGAGCTAGGCGACCTAAAAACCCGCTTTGTGTCCATGGCTTCCCATGAATTTAGGACACCACTAACCGCTATTCTGAGCTCTGCAACCCTAATTGAAAAATATCATAAAGAAACAGACCAAGAAAAACGTCTAAATCATATCAATCGCATTAAATCGTCGGTTTCTAACCTAACTGAAATTTTAGAAGAATTTTTGTCTGTAGGTAAACTTGAAGACGGAAAGGTAGAATTACACCTTTCTACTATTCAAATAGAACCATTTTTGGAAAATATTTCCACTGAACTAGGGGCGTTAAGGAAGACAGGCCAACAAATTAACATTGATTTTTCAGGTTTACCTACCTGCATTTCAGATAGCTCAATCCTCCGAAATATCCTATTGAATGGTTTGTCTAATGCCTTGAAATTTTCTGAAAAGGACGTTAAACTTAACGCAGTTTCTACCATTGAATCCCTCGAAATTAATATCATTGACCAGGGTGTGGGCATTGGCCAAGAAGATCAAAAGCATCTTTTTGAGCGCTTTTTCCGAGGGGGGAATGTCAATGTAATTCAAGGTACCGGTTTAGGATTACACTTAATCGACCGATACATCGAGTTGCTAGGTGGTAAAGTTCAAATTATTAGTGAATTAAATAAAGGAACCGTTTTGAATTTTATAATACCTTTTAAAAACCACAAAAATGACTAAAATATTAATCATTGAAGATAACTTCGATATTCGTGAAAACACGGCAGAGCTATTAGAACTTTCAGGATACCAAGTAGAAAAAGCTTCCGATGGCATCGAAGGAGTTCGTTTGGCTAAATTATCCACCCCCGATATCGTTATTTGCGACATCATGATGCCCCATTTAGATGGCTATGGAGTACTTCAGGTTTTTTCAAGCAATGATATTTTAAGTAAGGTTCCTTTCATTTTTCTGACCGCAAAAACGGATCGTGCCGACATGCGCAAGGGCATGGAAATGGGTGCCGATGACTATTTGACGAAACCTTTCCAAGAAGTCGAGTTACTTAAAGCCATCGAATCCCGTCTCAAAAAATTTGAAGGTTATACATCTTTGCAAAACGATTCTCATTCAGAGGTGGCCTTAGCGCACGAAGCGTTAGAATTTTTAGATTTTACTCAATACCCCAAAGAAAAAAGATCATCTGCAATCAATAAAAAGCAAATTGTATATTCCGAAGGCGACAACCCTGCCCGCTTATATTTTCTCCAAAAAGGAAAGATTAAAACCTACCATACGAACCGAGATGGGAAATATTTTATCACTTCCTTTGTCAAAGAAGGTGAGTTCTTTGGGTTTGTCGACATTCTAGAAAATCAAATCTATAGAGAATCAGCCGAAGCACTGGAAGAAGCCACAGTCATCAGTATTTCTGCAAAAGATTTCCAAGCCATCATTAAGGAGAATATCCATTTAGAAATATTTTTCAGAAAGGAATTGACCAAGTATTTGATTAAAAACGAAGCTATTCTCATGTCGATGGCTTACCAATCCCTTCGCATGCGTGTCGCAGCCGCATTAGTGGAACTAGCCAAAACCTACGGAACGAATATGGAAAGTCCCATTACCATGAAATTATCTAGAGAAGATTTAGCTTCCCGAGTGGGTACCGCGACCGAATCGGTCATCAGAACATTAAGCGAATTTAAAAAAGAAGGCCTGGTGGAAATCAAAGGCAGCGAAATGAAAATTTTAAAACCTTTAGCCCTAGCTAATTTGAAATACTAAAAGGCTATTTTGAAAAGGGATGACAAATAATCGGACTTACATTCGAATGCTTTAAATAATTGGATTGATTCATTCCAATCCCCCATGTTCCTCGGAAAATTAATAGGACGGATATGACCCAGCCTAAATACATCAAGGGTTTAAGGTTTATTTTCTTTAATCCCCAAACATAAAGTTGGAGCGCAGGCAAGGTCGCAATACCAAAACTAGCCATACTTAAAAATCCTAAATAAGGATTTGGTTGTATCATCGCAACACTCAATCCTGCTACAACTAATCCGCATGGCATTAATCCATTAGCTAAGCCGGCCATAAAATATCCTAAAATACCCCATTGCATCCCTTTTTTACGTAAATAATTGCCTATACTTTCATGTAAAAAAAGCAACAGCCCATCTCCTATTTTTTGGGTCATCACCATGATAATCAAAATACCTGCTGCGATGTAATACATGTACCACCAGGATGGAAAAAGCCAAATGGAACCCATGCCCGCCACTAAATATCCCAAAATTCCGTACATCAGAATTCGGCCTAGCGGATAGAGAATCATTCGGAGATTCGATTTCCCTTTGGTATTAATAGAAGCTACTATCGGGCCGCACATGATCAGGCAATGCCAACTACCCGCTAAACCTATAAAGAAACTGTAGTACCAAGTATTCATAAAAATGCTATTTATGGCACATCAATTCGATGATCTTGCTGATATTTATGATTGTCTTGCACCCAATGAATGGATAATTTCCAGGGACCTTTCTTTAAAAAAGATGTTTTAATCATTTGAAAATCCCCCGACAATTTAGACAGGTTGATTTGTTGGTCTAGCTTGGAATCCGATGGCCTATAAAATACCAAGGATATTTTTTGTATGGACTTGGGATAAGTGATTCGGACCGCTTGAAAATCTTCGCTAAACTCACAAATAGGTTTTTCTAAAAGATGATTCGCTCCATTTCGCTCATTTATTTTTTCTTGGAAATTTTGACCATCCTGATAATATTGTTTACCCACAAGGTCAATATTTTCATGCGTCATATTGATATAGAAATAGGCCATAAATCCGCCAAAAAGGATAAATGTAATAATGATTCCATGTCCCCAGTGGAACTTAAATGACTTGTTATTCTTCATCTGGTTGTATAAAACTTGTTTTAATTGTTTCCGTATCCCCCTCAGAATCAGTGACCATGATGGGTAACTTTTCATTTATAGGTTGTTGGCCCACTAATCCTTTTATAAAAAACTCTCCTTTGGCCATTTTTCCATTTTCAATCATACTTATCCCCTTTCCTACCCAAATTAATTTCAAAGGAGGATCTACTGAAATTTTATAGTGCTGCTTGCCTTTGGATTTATTTAAAATTTCAATTTGGTATAAATTACTCACCTCATGCGTTTTTTCATCATATTGATAGGTCATTCCTGGCATACGCAAAAGCGTGGTTTCATAATTTTTTCTAGTAATAAGTAAATAGCCAAATACCCCAATAATAGCCATTAATGCAATGCTATAGGCCATAATCCGTGTGGTAATTTTTAGCTTAGTACCTGAAGTAACCCCGTTGAGGGAATCATAGCGGATTAAATTTTTAGGCTTATTGATTTTTTCCATGACCTCGTCACAGGCATCGATGCATGAGGTACAACCAATACATTCCAATTGGTTACTCCCATTTCGTATGTCAATTCCGGTCGGGCAAACACGCACGCACCAGTGGCAATCAATGCAATCTCCATGATTTGTAGAAGTTTCTCCTTTAGTAATTTTCCCTCTAGGCTCTCCCCTTTTATGATCGTATTGGACTAAAATAGAATTATTGTCTAACAAAACTCCTTGCAATCTTCCATAGGGACAGACCACCATACAAACGATTTCTCTAAATCGGGCAAATACAAAATAGAATACAGCCGTGAAAATCCAGATGGCCATAAACCCAATCAAATGGTTCATGGGTGGCTCAATCACTAATTTCAACCATTCTTTTTTTCCTATGATATACATAAGGAAGGTATTTGAAATGGCAAAAGCTAATATCAAAAAGATGAAATGCTTGCTTGACTTTTTAAGAATCTTCTCTTGGTTCCAAGGACCCTCATCTAACCTCCTTTGCGCCTTATCATCCCCTTCGATCCAATATTCAATTTTTCTGAATAGCATTTCCATGAATATAGTTTGAGGGCAGGCCCAACCACACCAAATTCTGCCAAATAGCACAGTAAACAAACTTATGAAGATTAAAAAACAGACAATTCCTAAGGCCACTAAATGAAAATCTTGCGGATAAAATGGAATAGACCAGAATATAAAAGTACGCTCCATTACATTGAACATGAAAACCGGTTGCCCAGAAATCTCCACCCACGGCAATCCAAACAACAAGATTAAAAGCACATAGGAAAAATAGGTTCTAGCGCGATATAAATTCCCTATAATCCTTCCTGGGTAGATCCAGAGTCTTTTCCCGTCTTTGGCTTGATTGTACAGATGATTGCGATAATCATCATTTTCTAAATTAAATTGAGGCATAAAAAGAAGGTCCGTTAGTGCGGACCTTTTTGTTAACTGAAATGTGGAGGTTCTTCGCGGGTCGTACTTTTATGCAAAACTTTATAAAGCGGACAAATTCTAACAAAACCCGTTAAAGCAATAAAAATAGCGACTAAATAGACCGCTAAGCTAATGTCTTTTGGGATAATTCCTGAGTAAGTTAGAATAGCAATGGCAATGGCTAACGAGATACGGACGATTTGGTCCATTTTTCCGACGTTTTTTCTTAGGTTCATCATAGTGTAGGAGTTTTTATTTGATTTCAATTCCCTGAGGCTCTTTGGCTCCAGGAGGATTTGTACCTTGTAAAGTTAAAATATAGGAAGCAACTTGTTGAATTTGCAAGGGATTGATTGTTTTATTCCATGCAATCATCCCTTTTTCGGGTACTCCGTTGGTAATCGTTTTAAACAAATCTTTGATACCAGCCCCATGAATCCAAAACCGATCCGTGAAATTAGGACCTACTCCTCCCTGCCCTAAATTTCCATGACAAGCCACACAATTTGTTTTGTAGATGTTGGATCCCTCTAGTATATCCTTTTTAGAAGTCGCTAATACGACATTATTCTCATTGATTGATTTAGCAAATTTTTTCAGGTAATTGGCCCGCTCTTTTTCAGCTTTAGCCATATCGGTTTTATACTCGGTTTCCTGAATATTTCCATCTTGAATGACATGGTAATTAATTAAATAAATCACACCAAATAAAATAGTTGAGTAGAATAAATACATAAACCAAGGCGGTGTGGGATTGTCTAATTCAATGATTCCATCATGAGAATCTTTGATCATGATGTCCTTTTCATCCTCTATAGGCCTTAATCCCGTAAATGATTGCCACCAACTTAACGCTTTTTCATGGGGTTTATTTTGGGCTTGGGCTATTTTTTTTAGTGTATAATTTAATTGCACTGTGACGATGAATATGACGATGCTCGTTAATATGACTAAGCTTATTAGCCAATTTTCTAAATAAATGGTTTCCATAATCTTTAAAATTTGGGTTCAAAATCATTATTTTCTAATGGCAAATTTTGCATTTTAACCGTATGTGTCGGGTCCATCCACAACAAGTAAAGGCCTACCAAAACAAAAAATGCCATAAAAATACACAAGGAGGAAATCATGAAAATATCGGCTCCAGGAATAACGGAAATGAATTGCTTGAACATCTTATTGTTTTTTGTTTATGTCGGTTCCTAATCTTTGTAAATAAGCGATCAAAGCAATAATCTCTTTGTCGGCCCCTATTTTAATTTTCTCTCCAGCCATCTGCGTTTGAATCTCTTTTGCTTGTCGATTTAAATCACTCACTGCATTGGTAATTTGGCCATCATCATAAGGCACGCCCAACGTTTTCATGGCGCTTAATTTTTTCTGTGTCATGCTCGTATTAAGTGTTTGCTCATAAAGCCAATCGTATGCAGGCATGATGGATCCGGGTGACATGGAGCTGGGCTCTTTCATGTGATAATAATGCCACGAATTGGGATATTTTCCACCCTCGCGGTGTAAATCTGGACCTGTACGCTTAGATCCCCATAAAAATGGATGGTCGTACACAAATTCACCTGATTTAGAGAAATCGCCATACCGTTCCGTTTCACTTCTGAAGGGTCGGACTAATTGAGAATGGCAACTCACACAACCTTCTCGAATATAAATATCTCTTCCCTCTAACTCTAAAGCACTATAAGGTTTAACCGCAGCGATCGTGGGCATATTCGATTTTACCATGAAGGTGGGTACTAGCTCGACTAAAGAACCTATTAAAATCATGATTAAAGAGGCTACCAATAATTGAATAGGTCTTTTTTCAATCCAACGATGCCAATGGGCATCTGGTGCTTTTTCGTCTATCGTTAATAAAGCAGGGGCTTCCGCGGGTTCATTGGCTAATAATTTTCCCTGCGCCATTGTTTTAAATAAATTAACGGCCATTAATATGGCGCCTATCAAATATAAAGTTCCTCCCAATGCGCGCATTTGATGCATAGGAATTAACTGAAGCGTTGTATCTAAAAAATTTCCATATTGAAGATTTCCCTCAGCCGTAAATTGTTTCCACATCATACCTTGGGTAAATCCGGAAATGTACATGGGGATCGTATAAAACGCAATGCCGATCGTAGCGATCCAAAAGTGCGTTTTCAATAGTTTTTCAGAATAAAGCTTTGTTTGAAAAATCCTGGGAATCATCCAATATAAAATCGCAAAGGTTAAGAATCCATTCCAACCTAAGGCTCCTACGTGAACATGCGCAACAATCCAATCCGTAAAGTGCGCAATGGCATTGATATTCTTTAAACTTAACATAGGGCCTTCAAATGTGGCCATCCCATATGTGGTAATTCCTACCACCATAAATTTCAATATCGTGTTTTCTCTGACCTGGTCCCAAGCTCCTCTTAAGGTTAAAAGTCCATTGATCATTCCTCCCCAGGAAGGAGCAATTAACATAATGGAAAATACAACCCCTAATGATTGTGCCCAATCGGGTAAGCTAGAATATAAAAGATGATGTGGACCGGCCCAAATGTAAATGAAAATCAACGCCCAAAAATGCAATATGGATAGTCGATAAGAGTATACAGGCCTATTAGCCATCTTTGGCAAGAAATAATACATTAATCCTAAAAATGGGGTGGTTAAAAAGAATGCCACGGCATTATGACCATACCACCACTGAACTAATGCATCCTGAACTCCTGCGTACACATAATAGGATTTGAAAATCGAAATAGGCAATTGCATCGAGTTGGTCAAATGCAAAACTGCTACGGTCACAAATGTGGCGATGTAAAACCATATAGCTACATATAAGTGCCTTTCTCTTCTTTTTAAAATAGTCCCAAACATGTTGATACCAAAAGCAACCCAAACCAAGGTAATCGCAATATCAATGGGCCACTCCAATTCAGCATATTCATGTGAGGTGGTAATACCAAGTGGTAAGGTAATGGCCGCAGCAACGATAATAGCTTGCCAGCCCCAAAAGTGAAAACTTGTTAAGAAATTACTGAACATTCTTGCTTTTAATAACCTTTGTAGGGAATAATACACTCCAGCAAATATGGCGTTTCCTACAAAAGCAAAAATGACTGCATTGGTATGCAAAGGTCTTATTCGGCCAAAAGAGCCATATTGTGTGAAATTTGCGGCGGGTTCAAATAATTGTGTGGCAATGATTACGCCGACCAGCATGCCCACGATTCCCCAAATGATGGTGGCAATGGCAAAATTTCGAACAGCTTTGTTATCGTAATAAAATTGTTCTAATGGGTTGGATTTTGTGCTCATAGATTTCTGTTTTTTGTCTTATTTTCATCCATCAAAATGCGCATAGCGGGCGTGTTAAGATCATCTTGTTGGCCTGATTTTATGGACCAAATAAATGCAATGACAAATCCAATGGACATACTCAAACTTAATCCAATCATGATGTACAATATTGCCATTTATCGCCTGTTTTTGGTGAGTCAAATTTCCACTTTTGAGTCTACAGAAAACATGATTATAGTCATGTTATCGAATTAATTATATGATTTATATTCTGATTTTAATTTTTTCCCTTGATAGTTCATTCCGATGTTGGCTATCGCTAACATGCTAAAAGAATTAACTGGCATCAGTATGGCGGCAATCAAGGGGGATAAGGTTCCTTGAATAGCAAAGCTTAACCCAATCGCATTGTAAAAAAGCGATAGGATAAAACTGAATTTAATTAGCCTCAGGCCTATTTGAGCAAAATGGATGAATTTGGGTAGATTGGGCAATGAACTTCCCTGTAAAATAGCATCACTAGCGGGTGTAAAATGAAGGTGATCATCTGAAACAGCAATGCCTATATGTGCCTGTTTAATAGCTCCGGCATCATTCAATCCATCTCCTACCATGGCTACTTTTTTTCCCTGCTCTTGTAAGGAACGAATGAAATTCATTTTATCCATGGGACTACATTCAAATTGGCAAGATTCAGGTATCGGAAACCAATCTAATAAGTGCGCGGCATGCTCTTTTTTATCCCCTGAAAGTAAATAAACGTCATATTTGGATTGAAGTTGGCGCAACATCAACTCCACTCCTGGCCTATTTTCCCATGGAAATTCAATATAACCTAGAGGTTCCTCATTAATCAGAACATACAGTTGAGACTCAGACATTTGATACGTGTTTGAAGTGTTTACCTGATGGCCTGTAAACTTGGCTGAACCTACTCGGTACTTAATTCCATTAAAATACCCTTCTAAGCCCTTTCCTGAAAATTCATTAAATAATTCAGGTTTTTCTGCTTGACTAATACCTTTATGCTGTATGTATTTCCGAGCTTGTCTTGAGATAGGATGAGTGGATTGATTCACCAATGAACAGAGATTTGACCATTCAATGGATGTTAATGTGCGGTTAAAATGTTCTTTGGCTCCCTGATTAATTGTTAATGTTAGAGTCCCAGTTTTGTCAAAAACGATGGTATCTATTTGTGCCAACCTTTCTAAGGATTGGGTGTCTTTGATGAAAAAATTAAATTTGGCCAACCATCGCATGCCATGTCCCAGAGCAAACGGATATGAAATAGCTAATGCACAAGGACAGGCAATCACCAAAATGCTGACCACTGAGTTTTGCCATTTAGTAGGATCAAACATAAACCAATATATACCAACTGCGCTGGCTAAACTTATTAATCCATAAGTAAAATAGACGCCTACGGAATTAGCGAAGTTCTCCCAATTCTCCGATTTATGAATGGGATCTTTAAAGACTTGTTCCTCCCACAATTGAGTTAAATGGCTCTGCTTAAGCTCCTTAATGATAACAATCTCAATGAGTTCCCCTTCATGTTTTCCTCCTGCAAAAATGGAATCACCTTCCTTGATATTAATTTTTTCACTTTCGCCAGTCACAAAACTATAATCCATATCAGATGTGCCTCTATATAAAATAGCATCTGCAGGAATAATTTCTTGGTTTCTAATCACTAAATGATCTCCAATAGCTATTTCTTGTAGGGGTGCTAAAACCTCATCCCCACTCATTAATTTGGTGATGGTTAAAGGAAAATAGGAAGTGTAATTGCGCTCAAATGATAAAAAATCAAAAGACTTTTGTTGGAACCATTTACCTATTAAAAGAAAAAATAATAAACCCGAAACAGAGTCAATGTATCCGGCACCTGAATGAGAAAGAATTTCGTAAACACTTCTAGAATATCCCACTAAGATTCCCAATAAAATAGGAAGCTCGATCGTTATCTTCTTTAATTTCAGATGGGACCAAACGTTTTTAAAGTAATCAGAGCCTGAATAAAAAACAGCTATGGTTCCTAGAAAAAGGTTTAAATATCCAAAAAGGTATTTTAAATCTATATCGTCGATGCCTAAATATTCAGGAAAACTAAATAGCATGGCATTTCCAGCACAAAAACCAGCAATGCCTAATTTTATAAATAAGTCATTTTCTTTTTTTAAACTTTTATGTTTACTGGCTTGAGAATCAACTGAATCAACAAAAGGCTCGTAACCGATACTAGCAAGGAAATTAGCCAATTCACCCAAAGAAATTTCCGCATCTTGGAACCAAATGCTCAATTCTTTTTTTGTGAAATTTAAAGAGGTCTTTATGATCGCGCTATTAAGCTTATATAAGTTTTCTAACAGGTATAAACATGATCTACAGTGAATTCCCGGAAGGAAGAAAGTAACTTTTGAAACACCTTGATGCGTGAAACTGATTAGTTTATCTCTAAAAATAGGATGGTCTAAAAAACTGAATCTTTGCGCATTTGGGGATATTCCTGGGACCACTTCACAGTCATAATAATCTTCTAACGAATGGTCGGATAATAATTTGTAGACTTGTTGGCACCCCAAGCAACAAAATGAATGCTTATTATAAAGGATTGGATTGTTATGATTTAATTCTCCACAATGGAAGCAGTTTAAATCGGTGTCAATTTCTTTCTGAGTAGGTGCAACGAGATTCATCAAAAATATTTTAGACAAATATGTTGACTCAGCGTAATTATTTTATTGACAAATAGCAATTGTAAAACTGATGTATGTTAGTTTTTAATCGAATAAAGCCCCGTATTTTCGTCAACTAATTAACCTAAAACGGTTGATTAATTTGATTCAAATGGCAGATACCTTTAGAGAAACAGAAAAAAAAATATTGGCTAGTGGGATTGAGATGAGGTATTTGTCTGAAGAACATATTTTTCGAAAAGGGCAAAAAGCAGAATTCGTTTTTTTTTTAAAGGAAGGAAGTTTATTAATGGATTGGCCCTTAGAAAAAGGAAAATCAAGGATCATAAATTTGCCTTGTTTCATTGGAATTGAAGAAGCTATGGATGGTAAAAATTATGGCTGCAGTATGAAAACGTTGGTTGATTGTAAGTTTTTAGTTTTTGAAAGAAAGTATTTTTTGATGTTAATGAATGAATTTGAAGCCGCAACGCCTTATTTTCTTCAGAAAAGAGAAGATTTCAATATTTTAAGTTCATAGAGTGGTAAGTTAAGGAGTATAAGACCCTGTTCGATTATATCGAGCAGGGCTTTATTTTAATGGGCTGTTGCGTTCTTTTTTTAATGAATTGTAGACCAAGGTATCCATCAGGCCATTCATCCATTTATTTAAAAAAACGGTCAATTTACCCTGAAAAGTCATAATTAAAGTCTTTTTCTTTTGTTGGTATGCGCGAATAATTTTTTTAGCTACTTCTTCTGCCGACATCATTTTTTCTTCTTCTCTCATGGATTCCCCCGTAATATTTCCTTCAGCGTTAAGCGATGAGTTCCTAATATTGGAGGCAGTAAATCCTGGACAAGCAATCAATACATGTACTCCGGAATGTAGTAATTCAGTTCTTAAGGCTTCCAAAAACCCATTCATGGCAAATTTGGATGCTGAATAACCACTTCGAACAGGTAATCCACGATAACCTGCAATAGATGAAATCCCGATGATACCTCCTTTTGATTCTTTTAAGAAGGGTAAGGCTGCTTGGGTTGCATAAACAGTGCCCCAGAAATTAATGTCCATGACCGTTTTTAATACGTCTACGCTAACGTCTTCAAACATTGACCTCATCGATATTCCTGCATTGTTGACCAATAAGTCGATGTGCCCAAATTGATCGACCACTTTTTGTATCATCGATTGGGTTTCCTTTTCTGAACTGCTATCACAAGGAAAGCCAATAATCGAAATTCCTGATTGTTTTAATTCGTCTGTGGTTGCTTGTAGTTTCTGCTGGTTTCTACCCGTGATAACGACGTGGGCGCCTAATCGTCCATATTCTAAGGCTAAAGCTTTTCCTATTCCTGAGGAACCCCCTGTAATAATAATAACCTTGTTATTCATGTGAAAAAATTTAGAACGAAGTTACTAGTTTTGATTGGCTTGCACATATAAAGCCGTATTTTCGTCAATATTTTAATGTAAATGAGTAAAAAGAAAGAGAGAATTCCAGTTGTTTTAGAACAAATACCCATTTTAGACTTTGCTGCAGAAGCTAAATGCATCGCTAAAATAAATGATGAAATTATTTTCGTTCAAGGTCCAGTGGCTCCCGGTGATATAGCCGATTTGCGGATTTTAAAATCCAAAAAGAAGTTTAAACAAGCCCAAGCAGTCAATATTCAAGCTTTTTCAACGCATAGAGTCGAAGCTCCTTGTTCTCATTTTGGGGTATGCGGTGGGTGTAAATGGCAACACGTTTCCTATGAATCTCAATTAGCTTTTAAATCTCGCCAAGTTTCAGATAATTTAACAAGAATCGCTAAAGTTTCACTTCCTGAATTTATGCCTATTTTAGGTTCTGATGAAGCGTATTATTATCGAAACAAACTTGAATTTACTTTTTCATCTGCTCGTTGGCTTACTAATGATGAAATAGGTTCAGAGGATTTAGGTTCTTTGCATGCGTTAGGTTTTCACGTTCCTGGCCGATTTGATAAAATATTAGCGGTAGATCATTGTTATCTTCAACCCGATCCCTCCAATGCCATTCGAAATAGTGTTTTCCAATTTGCGGAAAAAAACAATATTTCATTTTACGAATTGAAATTTCAAAAGGAAGGTTCTTTACGGAATTTGATCATTCGGAATACAAGTATAGGACAGTGGATGGTTACGGTTCAGTTTGCCTATGCAGAGCCACAAGAAATAGAATCTGTTATGGCTTTTTTACTAGCCGAATTCCCTATAATTACTTCATTAAATTATGTAATTAATCAAAAAGGAAACGATACTTTTCATGATTTAGAGGTAGTTTGTTATCATGGAAAACCCTTCATAGAAGAAAAAATGGAGGATTTAGTATTTCAAATTGGCCCAAAATCCTTTTTCCAAACCAATTCAAAACAAGCTATCCGTTTATACCAATTGGTTCGAGAATACGCAGGTCTGACAGGTTCTGAAATTGTCTATGATTTATATTCAGGTACTGGTACCATTGGTTTGTTTTTGGCTAATCAAGCCTCCAAAATAGTAGGTCTTGAATACGTTGAAATGGCGGTGGCAGATGCGCATATAAATGCCAAATTAAATAATATCGATCACGCTTCATTCTTTGCTGGTGATATGAAACGGGTCTTAACGGAGGAATTTATTTCCATTCATGGGAAGCCTGATGTGATTATTACGGATCCTCCTCGGGCTGGAATGGATGAAGAAGTAATCGTTCAAATCTTAAAAGTATTACCAAAAACGATTGTCTATGTTAGTTGTAATCCTGCTACTCAAGCTCGAGATTTAGCTTTATTGGATGTGGCCTACACCGTGGACATCGTTCATCCCGTGGATATGTTTCCTCAAACGCACCACGTAGAAAATATTGTCAGATTGCGATTGAAATCATGATGATGTGAGATTTAATCCTAATAAAAAAGACGTGCAGTTTGCACGTCTTTTTTATTTAAAATAGCTTTTAAATTATCCTTAAAATGGTGTATTCAATGGATCATAATCTTCAGGAGGTAAATTCATTTTACTCGA
Organism: uncultured Cytophagaceae bacterium; assembly: GCA_903933935.1. GTDB lineage: Bacteria > Bacteroidota > Bacteroidia > Cytophagales > Spirosomataceae > Aquirufa. The sequence goes on along the minus strand of CAIZMB010000081.1, from coordinate 21,634 downwards.
TTTGAAGATGGAGGATTCATTTTTTTGTTGCTCAAAACTAGACGTCTGATCTCCTAAGGCACTAAGTACATGATTTTGAGAACCATCTTGATTGCCAAAAGGCTGGAAATCCAAATCACAATATTTGGTAAATTTCCCAATAAATTTCAACCAAACATTTTCTAATGAACCGGAACGGTTTTTAGCCATGATGATCTCCCCCATGCCAACTAAAGAATTCCCCTGATCATCTTGGGTAATTTGGTAATATTCGGGTCGATAAATAAACATTACCTGATCCGCATCTTGCTCAATGGCGCCAGATTCACGAAGGTCAGAAAGCTGAGGTTTTTTATTTCCTCCCCTAGTCTCCGTAGAACGATTTAATTGCGATAGGGCGATTACAGGTACATCTAATTCTTTGGCCAATTGCTTTAAGGCTCTTGATATTTGAGCAATTTCCTGCTCTCTGTTTCCTGAAGGTCCTTTTCCGGACGAGTCTCCTGTCATTAATTGTAAATAATCAATCACAATTAATTCGATATTTTTTTGCGCCTTTAAACGTCTACATTTCGCTCTTAACTCTAAAATGGATAGAGCAGGTGTGTCGTCAATAAATATTTTGGCGTCAAATAATGTCTTTATTTTTGAGTGTAATTGTTGCCACTCATGCGCTTCTAATTTACCTTTTCTAATTTTTTCTGCCTCAATTTCTGCTTCAGCAGAGATAATCCTGTTGACCAATTGGACCGCCGACATTTCAAGCGAAAATAAGGCTACCGAATGTCCGAAATCTACCGCAGCATTCCGACAAGCTGAAACAACAAAGGCCGTTTTTCCCATACCGGGTCTTGCAGCGATAATAATTAATTCTTGTTTTTGCCATCCAGAGGTCAATCGGTCTAAATCAGTAAAACCTGAAGGAATACCTGTTAAGCCACTTTTTTGCAATTGTTTCTTTTCTAATTCTTCAACGGCCTTCTTCAAAATGTCCGACATACTTTCGTAATTTTTACGAATATTGGACTCGGCTATGGTGAATAATTCTTGCTCCATTCGATCCAAAATCATAAAAACATCGGATGTGTCTTCATACGATTGCCTTTGGATTTCAGATGAAATATGAATCAACTGTCTTTTGATGTATTGCTCAATAATTATACGCGCATGGAATTCAACATTGGATGTAGAACTTACCCTGGAAGTCAATTGAGCCAAATAACTAGTCCCTCCTGCTTTTTCTAATTCACCATTTGATTTTAAATGATTGTTGACCGTAAGTAAATCTACAGGCTGTGAAGCTTGGAATAAAGCTTGAATCGCCCCAAATATTTTTTGATGTGCCTCTTTATAAAATGTATCTGGTTTCAACAACTCAATTACATTCGCTAATGGTTCTTTCTCCAACATCAGCGCCCCCAAAAGTGCTTCCTCTAAATCCAACGCTTGTGGAGGTAATTTGCCCAAACCCATATCACTAAGCCTTTGAGGCATATTCGTGCGATTGGACGTATTTGCTTGCTGATTTCCCTTTTTAAAAATGGAGGATGGTGTGTTGGATTCCATAGGTACAATTTTACGATAATTTATCAAAAATATCACCTTCTCTTTCTATTAAAATTTCAATTATTTTATATTTTAGTGTTTTCATTCATCATTAATTTGAATCTTCTTGTTAGAAAAAATAATTTCTTTAGCTGACATTTCCTTAATTGATTTTTTGGGGGTATCAAACGCAAATCTTCAAGCATTAATGAATGCTTTCCCTCAAACTAAAATTATAGCAAGAGGTGAACAACTCACAATTCGTGGTTCTGATGATCAAATTTCTTTAGTGGAAGCCATTGTTAATCAATGTATTGCACATTTGGAATCTCATAGTTCTCTGAGCGTTAAGCACATGACTTTATTTATAGACGGAGTTTTAAATCCAACGGGAGAAGAAAAGGTCATGCCTTGGGTGGATGACAAGGATGTTTTGCTTTTTGGAAATAAAGGGATTGTGATTAAGGTAAAAACACCTAATCAAAGGAAATTAGTTGAGTCAGCTTCCAAAAATGACATTGTTTTTGCTATCGGACCTGCGGGTACCGGTAAGACCTATACGGCTGTAGCTTTAGCCGTCAAAGCTTTGAAAAATAAAGAGGTAAAGAAAATAATCATTACTCGACCTGCCGTGGAAGCCGGTGAAAATTTAGGTTTCTTACCTGGTGATTTAAAGGAGAAAATTGACCCCTATTTACGTCCAATCTATGACGCTTTGGATGATATGATTCCCCAAGAAAAGCTTAAATTTTATCTGGAAAATCGGACCATCGAAATTGCGCCTTTAGCCTATATGCGGGGTAGAACCTTAAATAAAGCTTTTATTTTATTGGATGAAGCGCAAAATACGACTTCTATGCAAATGAAAATGTTTTTAACTCGTATGGGAATTCAATCAAAAACCATCATAACGGGTGATAAATCGCAGGTTGATCTACCTAAAAATCAAACTTCTGGTTTAGGGGATGCCGAACGGATTCTTGCCGGGATCGAAGGAATTGCCTTTGTGGAATTAGATGGTTCTGATGTAGTACGTCATCGATTAGTTCGTGAGATTATTGAAGCTTACGGAAAGCAATCGAAATAATTATGTCCAATATTAAAATCTTACGAGCTGAAAATCAGGCGTTAATAGACCAAGTTTTTGCCATTCGAACCGAAGTCTTCGTGCATGAACAAAAGTGTTTACCCTCTGAGGAATTTGACGACTTAGATGCTGTTGCCCAGCATTACTTACTTTTTGAAAATGAATTGGCCGTTGCCACAGGCCGTTTTCGCAAAACGAATAAAGGGATTAAAATAGAACGCATTGCTACGCTCAACCATTATCGTGGCAAAGGCTATGCGACTGAACTGCTAAATCATTTAATGTTTGTATCACAAACGATATACAAAGATGCAATTTGTTTCTATTTACATGCGCAAGTAAGTGTTAAGCCGCTTTATGAAAAATTAGGCTTTATATCGTATGGAAATACATTTATTGAGGCCGATATCGTACATCAGGCCATGGAGAAATCAATAAATACCTAATCAATCATACACATAAGTTGATTAAACTCCATGTATGATTGATTATTAAAGAGTATTATAAGTTAAAAAGGCAAATCATCACCACTTTCTGTGGCTAATGGAGGAAATTGATAGCCTCCTGCTGGACTTGGTTCAACATTCGGGGGAACGCTTGGGCTTGACCCAGTGCGATCTAGTTTATAGGCTCTAATTTCTGTATACCAGCGATCATTGTATTCTCTGGATTCTACATTAAATTGAACTTTAACAATTTCACCCTCTTGTACCGGAGTTAAATCTTGTGTTTTATCTCCCCAAACCGACATGCATACTTTTTTAGGGTATTGATCTTGAGTTTCAAGTACAAATTCTTGTTTGATCCAATTTGTACCATTTTTACCTGTTCCTGTAACCTCAGGTAATTTTTTGATTAATTTTCCGCTTAGTTCTAAAGCCATTTTAAAAATAATTTTGAGTATTTCGAATTGTTGGCAAGTAAGTAAATTATTGGTAATTTTGCTAACCGTTTTGGCGATGTGGTGAAATTGGTAGACACGCTACCTTGAGGTGGTAGTGCCGTTAAGGTTTGGGAGTTCGAATCTCCCCATCGTCACTTTTTGTTTAATCTGTAAATCATGTTGAAGATGAAACCTTACAGTGTATTACTTTATTATAATTATACTCCTATTGCTGATCCAGAATCTTATAGGGAGAAACATCACCTTTTTTGCATACAGAATCGTATTTTAGGACGAATTATTGTAGCTAGCGAAGGTTTGAATGGGGCCGTTTCTGGTACTCATTCGGATTGCCAAAATTATATGGAATGGCTTAAAAGCGATCCTATTTTTCAAGGAACCGATTTTGATTTCAAAATTGAAAAACATGATGCGCATACATTTGCCAAATTGCATGTCCGTGTTAAAAATGAAATTGTTCATTCAGAATTACCTGTTAACCCTTTAGAACGTACGGGGAAACATTTGAAACCTGCCGACTTCAAAAACATGCTTAAGAATGATCCTGATGTCGTTTTAGTCGATATGAGATCAAATTATGAACATGAATTAGGTCGCTTTAAAGGAGCTTATACGTTTGATATGGAAAATCTTCGAGATCTACCCGATCATGTGCACGAAATAGAGCACCTAAAGAACAAAAAGGTGATTACGTATTGTACCGGTGGAATTAAATGCGAAAAAGCGTCAGCCTATTTATTGGAAAAAGGATTTACGAATGTATACCAATTACACGGAGGAATTATTAAGTATGGTTTAGAAGAAGGTGGAGAAGACTTTGATGGTTCTTGTTATGTTTTTGATAATCGCGTGGCGACGATTGTTAATTCTATTAACCCGGAAGTTATCTCAAAATGCCATGTTTGTGATTCATTATCTGACCATATGGTGAACTGCGCTAATCCAGAATGCAATGAACATTTAGCTATTTGCCCTACCTGCTTGTTAGAAATGGATGGAGCTTGCTCTCAATCATGTAAGGAACATCCTCGCAAACGTCCATACAATGAAAAAGGATACTATTCAAAGCAATCTGTGGGGTATTCACCTGAGTTAGGCTTTAAATCTTTTGGACGCAATCTAAAAATTGAGAAAAAGAAAACAATTAATTAGTTCGACTTGCTAATCACCTCTTTGACTCTAAATTCGACGATTTCTTTGATTAAATCGAGGGGTATGGGTTGGCTATAAAGGAATTTAATAGAACCTTTTGACCCTTCATAAATAGAAAGTTGCTCCTGAAATTCCCGAATCCCACTTGGCGTTGGATAAAATCCAAGATGATTGTTCCATGCCGCAAAATGAACCAAGTTTTTCTTGTATTTAAAGGTAGGCATGCCATACGAAATAATTTCCTCTGTTCCTGCTGGAACAACACTTCGAATGGCTTCACAAACTTCAATCAAGATCTTTTGAGTGTTTTCAGGAAACGATGCAATATATTCTTCCATGCTTAATTTTGATTGACATATTTACTTCGGACGAATAAAAACAGCGGAAATGCAAAGGCATATCCAATGAGTATTGTCAGCAAGACATAAAGGTAGTGGTATTTTATTTTTAATCTTCTCCCCTCGCTCAAGATAAAAAATGTACCCGCTATAGCGCCCGTCCAAAAATCCAACGTTAAACTCTTCGCATAATCATCCTGAATCCAGGTGCTTTGAACAAATTCGAGTACATCAAAATTTCCCTGATGAAAAGCAACTCCTTTCATGGCAAAATAAAATGTAAAACCTCCTCCTATTATTGATAATAATAGATAAAAATACGATTCATTTTTCATAGTAATTGATTGATTTTAAATGTTTTACCTCGAAATTCTAAAATGTCTCCTACCCTTTTTCCTTTAAATAATTGACCTATCGGAGAATCTAGGGATATCGCATAGATGCTATCAGCATTGATTTCAACCTTTCCCAGCCCTATTGATATATAATAAATTCCATGATCTGTTTTCATAAGACAACCTACGTCTACGTTGGAATAGGGACGATGTAGGTTAATTTTTGATAAAAAGTTTAGCTGGCTTTTTGATTGATCGATGCTCGCACTTATTTTATCCATTTCCCTTTGCATCATTTCTCTGCCAGTTTCAAATTTATCTCCCGCACTGCTTTTTGTATCTGAATCACGCGATTCTTTGGCTAATTCATAATCCTTTTTTGCCTGAACAATGGAATTAGTCAGTAATTTTAAAATGGTTTCGTGTATTTCTACCTTTGAAATTTGCATAATTTTAATTCTTTAGAAAATTATCAATAAATTCGCGAATGATCTATTTTTCACCCACAGACCTCATCATTAATCCAGACGGAAGTACGTATCATTTAAATATTCGTCCGGACCAATTGCCACATAAATTAATCCTAGTGGGTGATCCTGAACGAGTTCCATTTGTTTCTAAGTATTTTGACAAAATTGACTATAAAATTCATAAGAGAGAATTTGTTAGTCATTTTGGTCAATATCGAAATCAGGCTATTGGTGTAGTTTCATCTGGTATTGGAGCCGACAATGTAGAAATTGTCTTGAATGAATTAGATGCCTTGGTCAATATCGATTTTGAAACTCGGCAGGCAAAAGATCATAAAATATCCTTAGAATTGATTCGAATCGGTACATCGGGAAGTATTCAAAAAGATGTGCCGGTGGATTCATTTTTAGTCTCCAAAGCTGGAATTGGTTTTGATAATTTAGCTCAATTTTATGGTTTTGAATCACCCAATATGTTATCCATTGAAGCGCTTAATTCGTGGTGTCAAAAAATCAACTACAAACTTCCTGTTTATGGAGCGATGGCAAGTGAAAAGTTAGTGAAGCAATTTTCATCTATTTCACAACAGGGATATACCCTAACCGCTCCTGGTTTTTATGCTCCTCAAGGTCGGACAGTTCGGATGAAATCTTTGTTGCCTAATTTTTTATCAGATGTTTCCAAAACTAAATTTGAAGGTGAAATCATCACCAATATAGAAATGGAAACAGCGGCATATTATGCTTTTTCAGCTTCCCTTGGTCATGAAATGATTTCTTTAAATGCTATTTTAGCGAATCGGATAACAAATGAATTTTCCAAAAATCCAGAAAACCAAATTAAGCAATTGATTGAGTTGACCCTAGATATAATTGCATAACATAATCATCCATGACATAGCCTTCCCCTATGTCAAGAATCATTTCCTCCATGATTGTAAATCCCACTTTTTGATAAAACTGAACGGCAGAATTATTTTTATTCACGTTTAGAATGATGTTGTTTCTTTGGTTTTTCAGGGTCCAATCTTTGATAAATTGGATAATTTTTCTTCCAAAACCCTTTTGCTTTTGAGTCGGATCTAAATAGAGTTTGTGTAGTTTAACTATTTGCTCGTTTATGGTTTCTACTGCGAAATAACCAACGGTTTCATGCGCTAGGTCAACCATAAAAAATTCGATATTACCTTTAATTTGATTTTCTAATGTTAGGCTGTTGTACATTAAATCCAACATGTATAGCGTTTGTTGCTCAGTCAAAATATGATCATAGGTAGGCCTCCAAGCTTTTTCAGCTATTTCTTTAATAACAGGTATATCAGATAATATTGCTTTCCTAATCTTCATGCGTCTAAATTATGCGTGCAAATTTGTAAATTGCATTCAAATATAAAAGTTATGAGCCAAGAAAAACCACTTATTTTAATTGCCAATGATGATTCAATCTATTCAAAAGGAATCCGAGTTTTAGTTGAAATTATGTCCGAAATAGGAGAAGTGGTTGTTGTCGCTCCTGATACCCATCAATCTGGAATGGGCCATGCAATTACCTTAGGATCACCTCTTCGTGTGAGTAAAACTAGTGATTTTGGATCTAAGATTCTTTCCTACAAATGTTCGGGTACGCCAGCAGATTGTGTGAAATTTGGAAAGCATCAAATATTAAAAGGAAGGAAAATTGATTTAGTGGTTTCTGGAATTAATCACGGTTCAAATGCCTCTATTTCCGTTTTATATTCTGGAACCATGTCTGCAGCCATCGAAGCTGCCATGGAAGGAATTCCTGCCATTGGTTTCTCTTTATGCGAATACGGTGCCGATGCTGATTTTAGTCATTGCCACGATTACATTATCAAAATATGCCAACAAGTTTTAGTTCATGGATTACCCAAAGGATTGACCTTAAATGTGAATTTTCCTGCTAAATCTGAGGTTCCATTAAAAGGAATAAAAGTTGCCAAACAAGCCAACGCTGTTTATAGGGAATTTTTTGAGGAACGTAAAGATCCTTACGGTCAACCCTATTATTGGATGGATGGGAATTTAGAAAACGATGATTTGAATAACAATACGGATCTAGATGCCCTTTCAGATAATTTTGTGAGCATTGTTCCAGTCAAGTATGATTTAACGGATTATGCAGAGTTAGAATTGATGAAATCGTGGGACCTTTAATAAACTCACCACGCTAAGGCAATCTTTTATTTCTCCATTATGTGCCAATTCGATTGCTTCCGTCAAAGGTATTTTTTTAATTTCTAACTTTTCGGTATCCTCTGGACTCGATTCGTTTTGACTTAATTCTGTGGCCAAATACATATATGCTTTTTCGTCAGTGACTGAATTACTTAGAAAAACATCACCCATGAATGTCCACTGATTAGCTCGCAAGCCGGTTTCCTCGAGAAGTTCTCTTTTAGCTGCTTCCAATGGATCTTCTTTATCTGAAATTAAACAACCCCCTTCTGGTAATTCCCACGAATAGGCGTCCACCGTGTATCGATGTTGGCCTACTAAATACACATGATTCTCATGATCTAAGGCCACAATAGATACCGCTATGTTCTTAAAACAAACTTTTCCGTAAATGCCTGGGTTGCCATTTGGGTTGATTACCTCATGATGTTCAATTTTAATCCAAGGGTTTTCATACATACTGGTATTACTTATCGTTTTCCAGGGATTCTCTTTATTTTCCATGTTGCAAAAATACTATCTTTGTAGACTTTTTAATCAAGGATGAAGCAACGTTTAATTATTTTGTCATTTTTAGTTAGTTTGGCCATCATGGGGGCAAAATTTTATGCCTACTATGCTAGTGGTTCTACTACCTTGCTGACAGATGCGCTTGAGTCTATTGTCAATGTCGTGGCGGCAGCATTTGCTTATTATTCAATTTATTTAGCCTCACTACCTCGTGATTTAAATCATCCATATGGCCATGGAAAAATTGAATTTTTTGCATCGGGGTTAGAAGGAGTTTTAATTTTATTAGCGGCATTATATATTTTTTTACACGCATGGCAACATTTATACGCCAGGCCTGAATTAAAAAGTTTGGACTTAGGTATAATGATTTCCTTAAGTTCGGCTATGATCAATGGAATTCTTGGGTATTATTTAGTTAGTCAAGGCAAATCTTCTCATTCACCTGCTATTTTGGCTGATGGCAAGCATCTTAAGCTTGACGCATTGAATGGAGTTTTTGTGGTCGTGGCTTTGGTTATTACCTATGTGACTAATTTATTTTGGATTGACTCCGTTGCTTCATTGATATTTGCCAGTGTGATGTGTTGGCAAGGTTTAAAATTAATTCGTGAGGCGATAGCAGCCTTGATGGATGAAACAAATCCTGAGGTATTTCAAAAAGTTATCCAATGGATTGTATCCAATAAAAAACAAGAATGGATTGATTTACATAACCTCAGGGTTCAGCAATATGGAGGAGATTTACATATTGATTGCCATTTAACCCTTCCTCGGTATTGGGATTTAAACCGCGTACATGATGAAATTCATGAATTTGAGGTGACTATAGGCCAAGTAATGCCCACGAATATTGAAATTTTTGTGCACGTAGATCCATGTTTAGATGAATGCTGCCCGCATTGTCCAATAACGAATTGTCAAATCAGAAAACAGGATTTTTTAAAAGAAATTGAATGGAATAAAGTTAATTTAGCCTTGAACCAAAAGCACTTTAATGACCACGGATTAAGCTCTTAGATCACCTAATCCACCATCTACTTTTAAAATCTGACCCGTAATCCATGAATTTTCTGGATTTAAAAGAAACAAAGCCATGTTCGCAATGTCGGAAGGTTGGCCTACTCGACCTAATGGATGTCTTTTTCCTGCTGCCTCTATTTTATCATCGCTATTTAACAAAGCATTTGCTAACGGAGTTTGCGTTAAACTAGGCGCTATTGCATTCACTCTTATTTTTAAACTCGAAAATTCAGCCGCGAGAGATCTAGTTAATCCTTCAATAGCCCCTTTGGAACTAGCAATGGAAGCATGAAATCCCATTCCTGTTTGTACCGCAACGGTGCTGAAAAGCACGATGGAAGCATTCGAAGAAGCTTTTAGGGAAGGTAAACAACCTTGAATTACTTGGATAGCACTTAGGACATTAATCTGAAAATCTTTTTCAAAATCTCCTGCCGTTAAGCGATGAAATGGTTTTAAGTTGATACTTCCCGGACAATAAACGAGTCCGTCCACAGGTCCTGAAATGGCACCTAAAACACCTTCGTTCGTTTCTAAAACATCGTATTGGATATTCTCCACCCCTGGTACATCACAAGGATTTCTGGATAGATTAATAACCTGATGTGCTTGTGAAATTAGATTCAATATTATGGAAGCACCAATACCTTGGCTACCGCCTACGACCACATATTTACCCATCTTACGACTGAATTGATCCTAAAAATTCTCTCTTGGTATTTTCTTCTTGAAATTTACCTCCGTAAAAAGAGGTAATCGTGGAAGTTGAATCATCTTTTACTCCCCTTGAAGATACACATAGATGTTTAGCGTCAATAAAAACGGCCACATCTTCTGATGCTAATACTTTTTGTAAATGCTTCGCAATTTGAATGGTTAATCTTTCTTGAACCTGTGGCCTCTTGGCATAGTATTGCACGATTCTATTTAATTTAGAAAGCCCAATCACTTTACCTGAAGAAATATAAGCGATGTGTGTTTTACCCACGATAGGGACAAAATGATGTTCACAATTTGAGTAAAAACTAATGTTCTTCTCAACCAACATTTCTTTATAGCCAAATTTATTTTCAAACATGGCTACTTTAGGCTCGTTTTTAGGATTTAAACCACTAAAAATTTCTTCAATATACATTTTGGCTACTCGGTTAGGTGTGCCACGTAAAGAATCATCCGTTAAATCAAGGCCCAATGTGAGCATTATTTCTCTAAAGTGTCCTTCGATTATTTTAACTTTTTCTTGATCAGAAAGATCAAATGCATCCTCCCTCATCGGTGTGTCAATTGAGGTGGCTACATGATTATCACCAATTTCTTCATCTGTTAACAAGAAGCGATCGGAATCAATAAGCAGGGAATTCAACGAAATTTCTTTCTGTTTCATATAATCTAATTTTTAAGTCTAATTCAGCGGCAATTTTTACTCTTAATTTATGATAGATAACCACAGCTATGTTTTCTGCTGATGGATTTAAATTTTCAAACTCTGGTACATCTAAATTCAAATTTTTGTGATCAAACTTTTTAACCACTTCTTCTTGGGCTAAAACGGATAAATCTTTCATATCGATGACATAACCCGTTTCAGGATTAATTGTTCCAGTAATTTGAATAATTAATTCATAATTATGTCCATGGTAGTTGGCATTATTGCATAATCCAAATATTTCCTTGTTTTTTTCTACTGACCAATTGGGATTATGTAACCGATGGGCTGCATTAAAATGTTCCTTTCTGAAAACGCTAATTTTTTGTGACATCATTATTTTAAAAAATCTTATAAATTTAATGTAGTATTTTAATTAAATTTCAATTCTATATCTTAAAACCTAAAATAAAATAAATGAAACGAAGGAAATTTTTATCTAATTCCCTTATTTATTCTTCTTCTACAGCACTTTTCCCTAAGTTTTTAAAAGGAATACCAACTGAACAAACAAAAGTACGTTTAGGTTTCATCGGTGTAGGTCTTCGCGGTCAAAATCATTTGGAAATGGCCATGTATCGTTCAGATGTGGAAATAGTTGCTATATGTGACATAGACCCCAAAGCCATTGCCATCGCTAAAAAAATGATTGCAGATAAAGGTAGGCGCTCTGCTGCGATCTATGGCAAGGATGATCATGATTTTGAAAACCTAGCTAAGCGAGCTGATATCGATGGAGTTGTAATAGCTACACCTTGGGAATGGCATGTTCCAATGGCCTTGGAAGTAATGAAACAAGGTAAATATGCGGGTGTGGAAGTATCGGCAACCGTTAACTTACAAGAGTCTTGGGATTTAGTCAATATGTTTGAAAAAACGGGGTCTCATTGTATGATTCTTGAAAATGTATGTTATCGAAGAGATGTGTTAGCCACTTTAAATATGGTTAGACAAGGCATGTTTGGTACACTAAACCATGTTCAATGTGGATATCAGCATGATCTAAGAGAAGTTAAATTCAATGATGGGATACAGGCTTATGGCGGAGGGGTTGAATTTGGAGAAAAAGGATTTTCAGAAGCGAAATGGAGAACCCAGCATTCAATTGACCGAAATGGAGACCTTTATCCTACGCATGGATTAGGCCCAGTGGCCGAAATGCTTAATATTAATCGGGGTAACCAATTTGCTTATTTGACGTCCATGGCCACTCCTTCGCTAGGACTTCATGAATATATTGTCAACAAAGGCGGTGCAGATCACCCGAATGCAAAAGTGAATTTTAAATGTGGGGATATTGTTCAAACGATGATCAAGTGTGTTAATGGGGAAACCATATTAATTACGCATGATACAAATTCACCTCGCCCCTATTCTTTAGGCTTTAGGGTCCAAGGAACAAAAGGTTTATGGATGGAAGATAATAAATCCATTTACATTGAAGGGGTGTCTTCAAAAGCTCACCGCTGGGATGATGCAAAGCCTTATTTAGAAAAATATGATCATCCGCTTTGGAAGACACATTTTGCAGATGCTGAAAATGCAGGTCATGGTGGAATTGATTATTTCGTGTTACGAGGATTTATTGAGGCCATTAAAAACAAAGTTGCCCCTCCGATCGACGTATATGATGCGGCGGCATGGTCAGCCATTGCGCCTTTATCCGAGCAATCCATCGCTAAAAATTCTGCATCAATCAAAATACCGGACTTCACACGAGGTAAATGGAGAACGAATAAACCTATCTTTGCACTAAACGACTCTTATTAAAAACTTATGACAACGAACTCTAAATCTTCCAATGACCCATTGATGATGATCGGGATACTTTTTTTTGTATTCGGATTTATTACTTGGGTAAATTCAGTGTTGATTGCGTTTTTTAAAGACGCATTCCAACTTAATAATTTTGACTCTTTATTAGTCACTTTTGCCTTTTTCATTTCCTATTTTGTCATGGCGATCCCATCTTCTTGGGTATTGGCTAAAACAGGTTTTAAAAGAGGAATGTCTCTGGGATTATTATCTATGGCTTTAGGTACACTATTGTTTATTCCTGCTGCTAAAATGGCTAATTATCCGATGTTTTTATTTGGTCTTTTTGTCATAGGAACTGGGCTAGCACTTTTACAAACTGCTTCAAATCCCTATGTAACTATATTAGGGCCAAGTGAATCTGCAGCTAAAAGAATTTCTGTCATGGGTATTTGTAACAAAGTGGCAGGGATTTTGAGCCAATTTATCTTTGGTGGTCTTTTTCTATCTACGGGTTTAGTTGGCAACGAAAAACTTAATACAGTAATTACACCCTATGGAATTATGACAGCGATTCTAGTTGCTTTAGCCATTTGGGTTTGGTTTTCTAGTCTACCTGAAGTGGAAGCTGAGGAGGTTAAACAAGATCAAGGATCTGTAAAAGATAGCGTTTGGTCATATCCTAACCTTGTTTTAGGACTTATAGCTTTCTTCTTGTATGTAGGTGTCGAGGTTATTGCCGGAGATACCATTATAAATTATGGCGTTTCTCAAGGTTTCGATAAAGACGTAGCTAAAATTTTTACTACTTATACTTTATACGGTATGCTAGCTGGATATATTATCGGAATACTTTTTATCCCAAAATATTTATCTCAACAAAAAGCTTTGAATTACTCTGCCATTTTAGGCATTGTTTTTTCTATTGGTGCCATTGTATTTACAGGTTTTACTTCTGTGTTATGTTTAGCTTTATTAGGTTTAGCTAATGCATTAATGTGGCCGGCTTTGTGGCCTTTAGCGATTCAAGGTTTAGGTAAATTCACAAAATTAGGAAGTGCTTTGATCATTATGATGATTTCTGGAGGAGCTTTACTCCCATTACTTTATGGAAAAATAGCGGATACGATTGGCGATACCCAAAAGGCTTATGTCATTATGATTCCATGCTATATATTTATTTACTTTTATGCAACAATTGGGCATAAAAAGAGTTCTTGGTAGTATATTCATTTTTTGAAAGCCTCATCTTTTGATTTATTTGATGAGGCTTTTTTGTAAATTTGGTTTTAATAAAAGGTATGTCAACGGATTCGTCTATTTTAAAATTGATTTCTGACGGTAATAAGTATGCAGATTCTCTTGTTGCATACAAAAGAAGAAATACTATTCCGGTCGAAGTAGGAAATATTTTCATCGGTTCAGATTTCCCCATTCGGGTTCAATCAATGACCACCGTGGATACGATGGATACTCAAGGATCCATCGATCAATCCATCAAAATGATCGATGCTGGTTGTGAAATAGTTCGAATAACTGCCCCATCTGTCAAGGAAGCACAAAATTTAGAAAATATTCGTAAAGGCCTTCGTTTAAAAGGATATCAAACGCCATTAGTTGCGGACATTCATTTTACGCCCAATGCAGCAGAATTAGCCGCTAGGATTGTTGAAAAAGTGCGTATAAACCCGGGTAATTACGCAGATAAAAAGCGTTTTGAAGTCATTGAATATACTGATCTTTCATATCAGTCTGAGTTAGAAAGAATTCGAGATAAATTTTTGCCTTTAGTTAAAATTTGTAAAGAATATGGTACTGCCATGCGTATTGGTACGAATCATGGTTCTTTATCTGACCGAATTTTAAGTCGATATGGCGATACTCCATTGGGTATGGTGGAGTCTGCTTTAGAATTTTTGCGTATCTGTGAGGACGAGAATTATTTTAATATTGTTTTATCGATGAAATCTTCCAACACCCAAGTGATGGTGGAAGCTTATCGACTACTTAGCAAAAAATTGGAAGAAGGGAAATTCAAAGCTTACCCTTTGCATTTGGGAGTGACTGAGGCTGGCGAAGGAGAAGACGGACGAATTAAATCAGCCGTAGGCATCGGTACTTTATTAGAAGATGGCTTAGGTGATACGATCCGTGTTTCTTTGACTGAAGATCCTGAGTTGGAAATTCCTGTGGCGCAAGAAATGGTTCGTCGGTTACAAAATCGATCTCTTAAATCTTCTCCTATTATTTCATTTAAAGGAAAAACAGATCACTTTGACTCCCCTATTCATCCATTTTATTACGAAAGACGTCAATCAAACGAAATTTTAAATTTTGGAGGAAAACAGGTACCCCGTGTAATTTCCGATTTTTCGACCATTTCTGATTTGTCGATGGATGACTTAAAATCTATTGGTCATTTTTATTTGCCAGAGCCAGATAAATGGGCTATGAATGATTTAGGAGCTGATTACATATTTACAGGGGATCAACAAGTTAATTTTATGCTGCCTAATGGATTAAGACAAATTCAGTCTTCTTCTGTTTGGATGTCACATCAAGAAAATTCAATTTATCCACAGTTTTCTTGGGATGAATGGTGCGTTTCGACAACTAAACATCCAACAGCTAATTTCATAAAATTGAATGCAGCCAGTTTAATTGGAGACCTAGGTATATTAGATAAATTGAAATTAGATAAGAATGTCATTATCATTTTACACTCTTTTAATGAACATAAAATGCCGGAAATTAGGCGTGCATTTTTTGATTTAATGGATCATGACATTCTTGTTCCGGTGATTATTCATTTGGAATATGAGGAAATTACAGATGAACAATTACAAATTTATGCACCTACAGATGCAGGAGCATTGTTAATAGACGGATTAGGTGATGGCATCATGATATCCAGTTCAGGTGTTAAAAACACGCATAAACTTCGTAATTCAATTAGTTTTGGTACTCTACAAGCGAGTCGGGTTAGGATATCAAAAACAGAATATATTTCATGCCCTTCCTGCGGAAGAACTTTATTTGACCTTCAAGAAACGACGGCTAAGATTCGCAAAGTGACCGATCATTTGAAGGGTATTAAAATTGGCATTATGGGCTGTATTGTGAATGGACCAGGGGAAATGGCAGATGCGGATTATGGATATGTAGGAACAGGAAAAGATAAAATTGCGCTGTACAAAGGGCAAAATGTGATAAAAAAATCAGTACCGGCTCATTTGGCCGTTGACGAGTTAATCCAACTTATTAAAGACCATGGCGACTGGAAGGACGCCCCTGAAAACTAAAATCATGAGCAGACTTAAAGAACAATTTAATCTAACGGAGGTCTTTACGTATTTTGTTAGAGTATTCAAAAAACCAAAGCCCGGTGCACCTACTAATTTCAATATTAGGACCATGCATACGATTAATAAAATATCAATTTTGATGTTTTTATTTTGCGTGTTGGTGATGCTTTATCGAGCCTTTCTTCGCTAATTACCGGAGTCCAAATTTACACCAATTGACTTGAGCGTATTTTAAGGCCTTTTTATCGGTGGTTTTGCTTTTCACGTAATCACATAAATATTGGTATTCTTTAGGACCTGGAGCATTAGGCAAAACATTAATTAAATTTTGGATTACTTTTATTCCCGCTGCCGCATTTTTTTGCTTGAAATAAAGGTTGCTCTCAGCTAACCAAGTTCTTCTAATAATACCACCAGGATCCATTCCAGTCGTTTTCATTTGATTTTTTATCTTCGAGATACTTTTAGAATTCAAATTATTTATTTGAGAAGTTAGTACAATTTGAAAGATATTTTCATAAATCATACGAACCATATTGGGATCAAAGGCTTTGTTATAATCAGGTAAATGAGTGACAAAATAATCAAATAATTCATTGTCATGGTTCATCATGACCGTTTGAAGAATGTTTAAAGTCCCTTGCGACAGGTATTGATTTGTTGGCAGTACCTTAGCATATTCATTCATCATCTTAATGTTGGTCAACGTATCTCCCATAATTCTAGCAAACTGAGCATAGTTTAATAAAAATGCAGGATTGCGATCACCTGATTTGAATTTTATTGGGAAACTACCCACTTGTTCCTTTGGATTAGCTGCTTTTTGGCCAATTAGATTAACACTAATGACTGAATTATCTTTTTCACCAAAAGCTTTTACTTGAACCACTTTCATCGTTTTAGGTTCAAAAAATATGAAGGTTGGCGTTGCGTTAATGATGATTTTATACTTTTTAAGGATGGCTAGATTGTCTGGATTATTAACGTCCAATTGGAAATTAATAAAATGGGTGTTGTAAACATTGCCAACTTGCGGTTGGGCGAAAGTTCCTTTGAATGACATGCAAACGTGGCAATCAGGAGCGTAGGCTTCAACAAAAAGTAATTTATTTTGTTGTTTAGCTGCGTTTACTGCCGCATTAAAATTACTAGTTTTAATAAAATTAATCCCTTTTTGACCCATGGATAGGTGACTAAAGGCGATTAGAAAAATCAAATGTTTAATGAATTTCATCGTCTTTTATTTTGAACCCTTTTCAGCTTCTAAAATTTCTTTTTGTAAATGTGAAGATAGAGTCCGACACACCTGCTCTATTTCTTTTGAAAAATATTCATCTCCAGTGGCTTGAATTGAGGCTTCAGAAACTGTTCCCATAATCTCAATAAAAAAGCGTTTCATGTCCAAGACTTCCATGTCCTTCGTCCACAAGGGTAAAGTTAATGTTCCTTTATGATATGGATCCCAAGTAGCTACTAAAATTGCTTTGGTTTCCTCTATGCCTTCGTTTGGGTTGTCGGTAGCTGACCATGTAATATTTTCGGGTATATTTTGATCATCCAACTGGATTTTAAAATTTATTTCTGAGTGTTTCATTTATTATGGTTGCTTTTTCAATTCTTGGGTGTTAATCAATCCCAAATAATCCGTATTTTCGTACAAAAGTAAGAAAACTTAATGGTTCGAGCAGAAATTATTACAATTGGGGATGAGATTCTTTATGGTCAAATATTGGACACGAACACCCAATGGATCAGTTTTGAATTAGACAAATTAGGGATTAAAACGATTCGAAAGTCGTCGGTTGGTGATTCTGCTGAAGAAATAACGACCATTTTAAATGAATCTAAATCTAGGGCAGATGTGGTTTTCATTACCGGAGGTCTTGGACCAACGAAAGATGATTTAACGAAAAAAGTATTAGCTGATTTCTTTCATTGCTCACTGGAGATGAATGAGGATGCCTTAAAAGATGTAACCGAATTTTTCTTAAAACGTGGGCGTGAATTATCAGATATTAATCGAGATCAAGCGCTGTTGCCTACTAAAGCTAAATTTATTACCAATAAGCATGGTACTGCTCCTTGTATGTGGTTTGATGAATTTGGGGTAATTTGGATCTCAATGCCTGGAGTTCCTTTTGAGATGAAAGCTATCATGGAAAATGAAGTTATTCCAAAATTGGTTTCACATTTTAAGACCCCAATTATTTACCATAAAGTAATAAAAACGATTGGTATAGGTGAATCTTATTTATCGGATTTAATTCAAGATTGGGAATTATCACTTCCCAAACACATTAAACTAGCCTATTTGCCATCTCTTGGAATTGTAAAGCTTCGACTTACGGCTTTTGGAGATGACCTTGAAGGATTAAAAGCCAATGTAGAAGAGCAAATAGCTCTATTACGCCCCATGATTAATTCCTTTATTTTTGGATATGAAAAAGATGAAATTGCTGATGTTGTGGGTCAGCTCCTAATTAAAAATAAATCCACGATTTCCGTTGCAGAAAGTTGCACAGGAGGACATCTTTCGCACCAATTTACTCAAATACCAGGTTGCTCAGCTTATTTTACAGGTGGTGTAATTTCATATTCCAATGAGATTAAAAAAGAAATTTTACATGTTTCCGATTCAATTATAAATATCGAGGGTGCGGTAAGTGAATCATGCGTATCCGAAATGGCGAAATCAGTGAGAGAAAAATTTAAAACTACTTATGGTATTGCGACTTCCGGGATTGCTGGTCCGGATGGCGGAAGTATTGAAAAACCGGTAGGTACTGTCTGGATTGCTTTGGCATCTGAAGGTGAAATAATTACCAGAAAGCTACAATTAGGCGGTAACCGATTGCAAAATATACATATGACCTCTTTAAATTCATTGAATTTGATTAGGCGATATTTATTAAAAGATTTATCTTAGTGATATGGCTATAACGGAAATAATAATGCCCAAAATGGGTGAAAGTATCATGGAAGCTACTGTTTTAAATTGGTTAAAACAGCCTGGTGATTATGTTGAAATTGATGAATTTATTGTCGAAGTAGCCACTGATAAAATAGATACCGAAGTTCCCACTCCCGTTGCAGGTTATTTGAAAAAAGTTTTGGTTCCAGTAGGGAGTATTGCTGAAATTGGCAAACCTATTTGTATTATTGATTCTGTTATCACCCAAGATTCTAACTTAGATAGAATTAGCAATGATACCTACTCCATCATTGAGGATGAAACTCTTTCAAATTTGACTGAATTGTCATTGGGTAGTTTTAATCCAAATTCAGGTCAAAACAATCCTTGGATTTCGCCATTGATTAAGCAAATATGCCAACAAGAAAAAGTTTCTCAACGTGAATTAAGTGAAATTGCGGGATCAGGTTTAGATAATCGAGTGACTAAAAAAGATGTATTAAACTACATTGCCATACGAAATTCAAAAAGGGTGATCGCTTCAGGTACCTTGAGTCAAGGAACAGGGTTACGTTTACCAGGTGATGAAGTATTTGAAATGGATCGAATGAGGAAAATGATTTCCGAAAGAATGCTCGATTCCAAAAGGATTTCCCCCCATGTCACTTCATTTCTAGAAACAGATATGACCGCTATGGTTCAGTGGCGAGAAAAAAATAAGAATAAATTTCAAGAAAAGTATAAAGAGCCCATAACATATACTCCTTTATTATTTATGGCGACAGCTTTGGCTATTAAGGATTTTCCTGGAATGAATATCTCCGTCGAGGGAAATTTCATTGTCCAGCATGCCCAAATTAATATTGGTATGGCTGTAGCTTTGCCGAATGGCAATTTAATTGTACCCGTTATTCACGAAGTAGACAAATTATCATTAGTCGATCTAACTAAAAAAGTAAATGATTTGTCGAATCGCGCAAGATTAAATAAATTAAAGCCAGCTGACCTGGAGGGCGGTACATTTTCAATTTCGAACATTGGTTCCTTTGGTAATTTAATGGGTACTCCCATCATCGTCCAACCTCAAGTCGGTATTTTAGCTTTTGGCTTAATTGAAAAAAAAGCTTCAGTAGTGAGCAGTCCAGAAGGTGATTCAATCGAAGTGCGTCAAAAAATGTTTATTTCGCACTCCTATGACCATCGGATTATTGACGGTAATCTAGGAGGTGGTTTCTTGAAAAGAGTATCTGATTACCTAGAGAAATTCAACTTCCCTGAAGAAATCTAAAAAGCCCTCGTTAAAGGGCTTTTAAATAATTTAAAACTTTGCGTCTGCCGGCTTGATATTGGGTCTAATTATTTTCAACCAAGTCAATAGTTTAATTAATGGATACGTTGGGTCAAACTCAAACCATTTAGAAGCAAAATTCACTTGGTTTGGTAATTTATGATGATTATTTTGAAATAATTCACCCATCATAATTACATCAAATACCAACGAATTTTTAGAATGATCATGGTTGTCATAGTTTTGATACCCATATTTATGACCAGACCAATTTACGATTGCACCATGTACGGGCCCCATTAAAAAATGTACAGGTAATAATAGGAAAAATAACCAATGCATGTCAAAATAAATGAATGCAATAATGTAAAAAGAGGCATAAGCTACACCCCAACCAATTCTTGAAATCCAAGAATCTCCAATTTTTTCAATTGTTTTAGACACTGGGTAATCGTGCTCAAATCGTTCTTCAATGTTGCTTTTTCTATTTAAAACCGCATTATAAATGTCTTTTGTTTTCC
Organism: uncultured Cytophagaceae bacterium; assembly: GCA_903933935.1. Taxonomy (GTDB): domain Bacteria; phylum Bacteroidota; class Bacteroidia; order Cytophagales; family Spirosomataceae; genus Aquirufa. The sequence continues at coordinate 889 of CAIZMB010000081.1, read as the reverse complement.
ACATCATGCTAAAGACATTACTCGAAAACATAGGAGAATGTGGATCTTTTTTGGTGTCTGAAAAGGCATGATGCATTCTATGTAAGATTGCATAGGCTCTAGGACTCAAAAATGAAGAACCCTGAGAAAGGTAGGTCAAAAAGTAAAAGAATTTTTCCCAAAATTTATTCATCACAAACATTTTGTGTGCTGAATACCGATGAAGAAAAAATGTTTGGCTAAATAATGAAATATACCAATGTATAATGAAAGCGGGAAGAACTAATTGCATTTTTAGGTTTATATTTAAGATACAAATATAATAAGCATTTTAACACTCTTTTTGTTTTGACTATTTTTAATAATTGATTTTTATCATGTTTAAGGATTATTGAAAGCAAATTGAATTATGTTGGCACCCATTTTTAAAGCTTCTTGGTGTTTTTCTACAGGATCCGAATAAGTACCCACATCTTCCCATCCATTCCCTAAATCACTTTCATACGAATAAAAACAAATCAGCCTTCCCTTATAAATTAGACCGAATCCCTGTGCTGGTTTCCCGTCATGCTCATGAATTTTAGGTATCCCCGTTGGGAAATTATAAGTCTGGTGGTATATAGGATGCGTAAATGGTAGTTCTACAAATTCTAAAGAAGGAAATACTTTTTTCATTTCCCTTCTTATATATACGTCCATTCCATAATTGTCGTCTATATGAAGAAAACCTCCTCCTAGTAAATAAGTCTTTAAATTTTGAATTTCAGAATCATTAAATACTACATTTCCGTGCCCTGTTAAATGAATAAACGGATAATTGAATAATTGTTTACTGGATAGTTCTACTGTTTCAGGTGTATTTGAAAGCTTTAAGGGTAGGTTTGAATTGCAAAAATTAATCAAATTAGAT
>CAIZMB010000080.1 GCA_903933935.1 uncultured Cytophagaceae bacterium | reverse complement strand
CATTTTTAAATTGTTTTTAAAGGGTGAAATATTTATTTTTTGTCTTCGCGATGACTTTGTAAATGTAGGAGATGTGATTACTTTGTCTAATTCGAAAATGGACTAATTCATTCTGTATTTGACTATTTTTGATCGGATACCTGATCATTTTTACCCATAAAAAAAGGCTCCACCTGGGAGCCTTTTTCTTTAAGATTTACATTCAGTACAAAGTCTGAATAGATTATTCTGCGATTTACAGTTGGACAAACAATTCCGCTTTCGGGGTTCTTACTTTCTTCACGTTGACCATATAATCGGTCGCTTCATCGCGTTCTCCGATCGCCAAAATAAGTACGGAATGCAGGCCCTTGGCCTCTAAGCCTAATAATTCATCTAATTTAGCAGGAATGAAACCTTCCATCGGCGTAGTATCGATTTGCAATTCACCAGCTGCTGCTAATGCAGTACCCATCGCTAAATATACCTGACGGTCAGCCCATTCCGCTTGCTGTTCCTTTGATTTATATTTCATTGATCCTGCTATGGCCCCTTTGAAATCACCTAAGTCTGATAATGACATTCCACGTGTTTCAGCAATTAAGTTCATGTAAGCGTCAATTTGAGCTTCCGTTACCTCATTCCAAGCAGCAAAAATGAGCAGATGAGACGACTCCACGATTTGTGGTTGTCCATAGGCAATTGGCTGGATTTTAGCCTTTAAATCGGCATCCTCCACCATCAAAATTTGATAGGGTTGTAAGCCAAAGCCCGAAGCGGATAAAGTTATCGCGTCTAATAATGTATTTAATTTGTCTTGAGAAACTTTGTTCCCATTCATTCTTTTTACTGCATAACGCCATGATAGCGAATCGATAATTGACATGTTTTTTATTTTTAATTGTTAAGAAATACTTGCTCTGAATTGATCCAACAATTCATTTAATTGTGTTAAATTTTCTTCTCCTAATTGACTTATTTGCTTCCCAAATTCATCCAAGTGTACTTCTATTTGAGTGAGTAAAGCTGAACCTGCGGGCAAAATGTATACGTCAACCGCCCTGCGATCTTTTTCACATTGTACCCTTGAAACTAATTTTTTGGCAAATAGTTTGTCGACCAAGCGTGAAGCATTGGACATTTTGTCCAACATCCTTTCTGTGATCGATAATACACTGATTGCTTGGCCTTTCTGACCCTGCAAAATCCTTAGTACATTGAATTGCTGCATCGTAATTCCAAATGGTTTCATTAATGCTTGCTGCCTTTGTACGATGTAGTTGCCAGTGAAAATTAAATTGATGACTGCTTTTGTTTCCTCATTTTTGAAGCTTGATTGCTTTATTTCATCTGAAATGGACATAGTATCTAATTAGATGTTGCAAAATTAAATGTTAATACATTAATTACAAATGATTTTAAATTATTTTTTTAGTCGACAAATATAATTCTCATATTTTGGGCTAATTTTGAGATATGCAATCGACTCTCAGTTTAAATTATCCACTCATTTTAGCTAGCAATTCACCTCGTAGGCGTGAGATTTTAAGTCAAGCTGGTTTTGCTTTTTCTGTTGTAGCCTCGGATGTAGATGAATCTTTTTCAGCTGATATACCTCTCGCTGAGGTGCCCGTTTTTCTTTCAGAAAAAAAAGCTAGAGTTCTTGCTGATATAAATCCTCACGCGATCATCTTAGCAGCTGATACGGTTGTAATTTTAGACAATGTAATTTTGAATAAGCCAGTTGATAAATCTGAGGCTAGGGAGATGCTCCAATTATTATCCGGAAAAACACATGAAGTCGTGACTGGAATTACACTCATTACTCCTAAAGAAACAGTATCTGTCGCGGATTCAGCCATGGTTTCCTTCAGAGCTTTGGCCGACTGGGAAGTGGATTGGTACGTGAAAGGAGGATTTGGATTAGATAAAGCCGGTGCCTATGGCGTCCAAGATTTTATCGGAATGGCAGGAATTGAAAAAATGGAGGGCTCTTTTTATACCGTGATGGGTTTGCCCATTTTTCACGTATTTAATTTATTAAAACCCTATATTTTGGACGGAAAACAAGCCCAAATTCAATTTTAATTAGATCGAGAAACTTTCTCCACATCCACAAGTACGAGATGCATTTGGGTTTTTGAATTGAAAGCCTTTTCCATTTAAACCGTCCGAGAAATCTAATTCCGTTCCAGCTAAATATAAGATTGATTTTTTATCCACCATCACTTTAACACCCTTGTCCTCAAAAATCATATCGTTGGCCTGCGGTGCCGCAGCAAAATCTAGATTATACATCAAGCCTGAACAACCGCCTCCTTCTACCGCAACTCTAATATTGAATTCCTCCGTTAAGCCTTCTTTAGATCTTAATTCCTTAATTCGATTAGCTGCTAAATCCGTGATTGTGATCATATCATTGAAAGATTTTGAAATATTATAGGTGCAAATGTATCAATTTTTTTGATAAAAATGATTCTATTTAGAGCGAATCTAAATAAACTATGGTTTTTGAAAATTTATGGCGTTAATTTTGTGGTTCATTAAGTAAAAATTTTAGAATATGCTTTCAGTAAAAAATTTACATGCTAGAATAGGGGAGAAGGAAAT
>CAIZMB010000079.1 GCA_903933935.1 uncultured Cytophagaceae bacterium | reverse complement strand
TGGATCTGGCGGAGGCGGTTTTGATTTTGGCGGATTTGGTGGGGGAGACTTTGGTGGGGGAGGTGCAGGTGGCGATTTTTAAATAATCTGTATCTTTGTTGAAAATAAATATACTTTGAAAGATATCATCCAACAATCTCTTCGTGAATCACAAGACGTTTTAGCGCAATTTTTATCTGATCCGAGTAAATTGGAGGCGATTGAAAAAGCGGCGGATTGTTTGGTGGATGCACTCCAACAAGGTAAAAAAATTCTTTCTTGTGGAAATGGGGGCAGCCATTGTGATGCGATGCATTTTGCGGAGGAATTATCGGGTCGATATCGAGAGAATAGGCCAGCTTTAGCGGCTATGGCTATCTCTGATCCATCTCACATTACTTGTGTCAGCAACGATTTTGGTTATAACTATATTTATTCTCGTTTCATTGAAGGCTTAGGAAATCAGGGAGATGTGCTTGTTGGCATTTCCACTTCCGGACAATCGGCTAACATTATCGAAGCTGTAAAAACAGCGCAAGAAAAGGGCATGAAGGTTGTGTTGTTGACCGGAAAAGATGGAGGTGCTTTAGCTGGAATGGGGGCCATTGAAATCCGAGTAGATCATTTTGGTTTTGCTGATCGCATACAGGAAATACATATTAAAGTAATTCATATTTTAATTCAGTTGATTGAAGCAAAAATTTTCAATCGATAATTACTGACTTTCATCAGATTAGCTCAATTGAGTGATAATGATCACGCTTGTCCTTTCCTTTTGTATATACCTTGCCTTCCTAAAATAAATACTATATGGAAACGCAAGAAATATTTGTGGAAAACATTAAATGCAATGGATGTGTGACTTCGATTAAGTTGGCCATCATGAAATTTACCGGAGTCAAATCGGTGGAGATTAATTTGGAGGAAGAAAAAATCACCATCAGTGGAAAAGGAGTAAAGAAGGGGGCTATTTTGAAAAAATTAACTTCCTTGGGATATCCAGAAAAAGGCCACAATACACTTTTTAATCAGGCCAAGTCATATGTAAGTTGCGCGGTAGGTAAAATGTCCTAAGTAAGGCCAATAAAAAAGCGCTATCAAAGCGCTTTTTTTACTTTACATGTAGATTCTAATTAAGCATCATATTCTCCAGCATCCTCACTTCCTCCCATGAGTGTATCCACCATGCGATTAAAGATTGATTTAATTCCAGGAGGCTTTGAACCACCCCCATTTTTTATCGTACCAGAAACTTGATCTTCTTGCGTAGTAGGTACATCTCCTTCTTCCACATCATTGAGTTGATCAAAATACACTTGAACTAATCCAATGGCCGTGGCAAAGGAAGGATCTTTAATTTCTTCTGCGATCCTCGCAATCGTTGAATCTGCTTTTGGAAGGCCTATTCGAGTATCTATATCTGTCGTTCTTTGAAACAATTCATCAATATCAGGCATTTGAGCTCCACCACCTACTAAGACAATTCCACCTCTTAAGTTGGCCGCATCGGTCACCTTAGAAATTTCTGAAAGCACGATGGCAGCTAATTCTTTAATACGCTCCTCGATGATAATGGCTAAATTTTTAACGGAAACGGGACTAGGTTTTCTACCTGCAATACCAGGTATCATCACGATTTCGTTAATGTCAATCTCTTTGTGCAATGCTGATCCAAACCTGATTTTTAATGCTTCAGCGTGCTCAGGACTTATATCTAGTCCTATTTGGATATCTTCTGTAATGCGATCACCGCCCCAATTCAAAACGGTGGCATGGCTAAGTCTCTTTTTTAGGTAAATGCTTATTTCGGTGGTGCCGCTTCCTATGTCTACTAAAACCACCCCTTCCTGCTTTTCCTCAGAACTCAAAATGGTGCTTGACGTAGCCAAAGGGCTAAAATATAAATTACCTCCTTTGATATGCTCGGATTCCGCCGCTCTTAATGCTTTTTTTAATAATTCAAATTTGTCTAAACTAGCTGTGACCACCATGAAATCTCCTTCGATTCGATCGCCAATTTGCCCCACGGGCTCCATTGTTTCTGGTAACGAACCAACTCTAAATCCAATCGGCAAACGATGAAGTACGCAGGGATTTTTTTCTGCAATGGCTTTTTTTGCCTCTTCATTTAATTCTAATATTTCCTTTTCTGTAACGGCATCATTGGGGTTTTTTCTGAGTTTAGTCGACGTATGTAAAAATACATTGATGTGACTTCCAGAAAGATTTGACGAAAAATAATAGTCCTTATTTTTTCCGGCAATAACCGTTTCTATTTGGCTGATTACATCTGAAATTGCTTGGGAAGTTTTATTTATGTTGACAATATTTCCATTTAATAAGTAGCCAGATGTAGTTGATTTTCCTGTGGCAATGATATCTAATTGACCATTGTTTTGTCTACCAGCAACTGCCCTAACGTGTGAACTTCCAATGTCAAGGCCAATAATTAAATTGTCGCGCATAAAATGTATACTATTAAAAATTTAGAAAGACTAGGAGATTTAAATTAAGATTTAAAAATAAGAAAATTGGCTAGTAATCACAAATTACCTGATTTTTATATTTTAAGTGGATCCAAGAATACGTGTTCCAACCTTTGTTTGGGATAATTTTCTTGTAAAATAAGGCCAACTTTTTGAATTTTGATTCAATGTTAATGGGAAGGCCAAAATCAATGTATGTTCTTCCCAATGTAGGAACCATCACAACTCCTCCATCTGCCGCGATGACCAATTGGGCAATTTGTGCGCGCCAAAATTCATCTTTGTTAATAAATTCAAACAGCGGTATAAGTGTCTTCCCTCTTTCATCCCTTAAATCCTTACGTGATTTTTGAAAAAATGGACCTGAAACGACTAAGGTCCTAGGTGTAAAGAGATCACTTGTGCCAATAAACTTCCCTTCTTTTGTGACATATTGATCTCGAATATTGCTTTCTCCACTGGTGAATTTTAATATTCGGGCTATTGGACTAAACTCCTTGACCGAGACGATAATTTTCCCACTAAAGTCATAATGTGCTTCACAAGATTTTACAAGTGGAATTCTTCTTACCCTTGACTCAATTTTTTTAAGTGATATATCTCTTAATGGCTTATCCAAATAATAGTCCGCCCCCTCGTTCGTCACCATTAAATTGATATCATTTTTTCCTAAAAGAGGTCTTTCATTTTCTGAATCTAATTTTACGACTAAGCCTGTGCAAGTGATTGACCTATAATTGATTTCAGCATAGATAATGGCTGCCACCCCCAAGGTCAGTAAAATGACCATAGTGAGTATTTTTTTAAACGGCTGGAAATTTCTTTTATGTAAAGGCTTCATATTTAATGATGCAGGGCCATTTTTAAATCATTCAAAATCAAATCTATATCTCCCGCTCCCATAGTAACTAATAATTCTGGTTTTTCTTTCTGAACATGTTTTACAAAAGCATCCTTGCTAACGACCTTTTTATTCGTACTTGGAATATAGGTTAATAATAACTCAGCATTTATACCTGGAATGGGCAACTCCCTTGCGGGATAAATATCCAACAAAAATATTTCATCCGCAAGGGCGAGGCTCTGACCAAAATCAGCTATAAAATCTCTTGTCCTTGAAAATAAGTGTGGCTGAAATATAGCTGTCAATTTTTTATTTGGGTATAGTGCTTTAATCGATTTCAAACAAGCGGCTATTTCAGTGGGATGATGCGCATAGTCATCAATCATAACATGGTTTTCATTCTCCACATGGTATTCAAATCTTCGTTTAACACCCTTGAAGCTAGATATCCCAGCATGAATTTCTTCTGAATTTAAACCTACAAACATGGCTAAGGCCGACGCCGCCAGTGCATTTTCGATATTGTGAAATCCAGGTATCCTCATGGGGATATTCGAAATTACGCCACCTGGATAAACCATATCAAAAATCATTCGGTGGTTTTCTATTCGAATGTTGGTTGCTTGAAAATCCCCAACATTAATTCCAAACGTTGCATTGTTTCGATTGGACTTCAGTTGTAAGCCATTTTTTTGGATAAAAAATCCATCAGGCTGAATTTGGTCTGTAAATAACTGAAAGGATTCAAGCACTTGTTCTGCCGCACCATAAATGTCCAAATGGTCTGCATCGGTAGACGTTACCACGGCTGCTTTTGGATGCAAGGTTAAAAACGAACGATCATATTCATCGGCTTCTACTACACAAATAACATCTTGTGGGCCTTTATTTGGAATAAAATTGGTTCCGTAATTCTGGGTAATTCCCCCTAAAAATGCCGTAACATTCTTATTCGCCTGAATTAATAAATGGGCTAATAGTGAACTTGTTGTCGTTTTTCCATGCGTTCCAGCGACGGCTAATGTTGGGATTTGCTCGGTAATCCAACCTAAAATTTGGGATCTTTTCCACAAATTAATTCCTAGGCCGGTTAAATATACTTTTTCTTGATGTGTGGCTGGAATGGCGGGAGTAAATATAAATAGGCATTTGTCTGGATCAGAAATGCATATTTCAGGAATCAATTCGATGGAATCTTCATAATGAATGACCATTCCCTCGTCACTTAATTGGCGTGTCAATGCACTTTCGGTTTTGTCATACCCGGCTACGGCAAAATCATTGTGTAAAAACCATCGGGCTAATGCGGACATTCCAATGCCACCAATGCCCAAAAAATAGACTTGTTTTAATTCACTAAGGCGAATATTTATTTGCATTGTTCTGTAATTAATTCGACAATTTGTTGGGCTGCTTTTGGCCTACCCATACTAAAACTATTTTCTGCCAGCTTGGCCAATAAATCTTGGTCATTTAATGTTTTAATGGCGGTGCCAACTAAGGTATCTTTTGAGCTATTATCCGTAATGAGAATCGCTGCATTTTCCATCACGAGGCTTTTTGCATTTTCGGTTTGATGATCTTCTGCTGCATTTGGGAATGGAACTAATAAACTAGGTTTTCCAGACAAGCAAATCTCGGATACCGATAGGGCACCTGCCCTAGAAATGACTAAATCGGCCATGGAATAAGCGAAGTCCATTTCATAAATAAACGCAGAAACAAAGCAGCTTAATTGCGGGAATTTTTTGACGGCATTTTTTGCCTCTGTTTCAAAATGAATTCCCGTTTGCCAAATGAGCTGAATTCCAGCTTTTTCAAATAAACTGAGTCCATCAAGGATGGCTAAATTAATGCTCCTTGCCCCTTGACTTCCCCCTATAATTAGAATGGTTGGAACTTGTTCATTCAGTTTAAAAAATACGGATGCCTTTCCCTTTTTGCCACTGAGATCAATCAAATCTTTACGAACGGGATTCCCTGTTATAGTAATTTTTTCGCTTGGGAAAAATTTGGACATGCCTGGATAGGCCACAAATATATGTTTCGATTTTGACCCCAAAACTTTGTTTGTTATTCCCGCATAAGAATTTTGTTCCTGAATATAAAAAGGAATACTGCGTAACCAAGCCCCTATTAAAGTTGGCCCAGAAGCATATCCACCTACGCCGATGACCACGTCGGGTTTAAATGATTTTAAAATCGCAAATGCTTTATAGAGACTTTGAATGAGTTTAAAAGGAAACAAAAAATTCTTCCAAAGATGAGCCCGATTAATTCCAACGACAGGAAGGCCAATAATATTAAAACCGGCTTTTGGCACTTTTTCCATTTCCATTTTACCCTCAGCGCCCACAAATAAAATCTCAATTTGAGGGTCAATTTCTTTAAAGGCACTTGCAATCGCAATCGCTGGATAGATATGTCCACCCGTTCCTCCTCCTGAAATAATTACTTTTTTAATGTTCACTAAATAACGGGTTTTAGGTCACTAATTTTATTTTCTTTATCGCGGCTAATGGATAAAATAAGACCAATACTTAATGCCGTAAATATTAAGGAGGTTCCTCCCGCAGATATCATGGGCATGGGTTGGCCCGTCACGGGACCGGCGCCCACGGCTACCAACATATTGATAAAAGCCTGTAAAACGATCGTAAACGTTAGACCTGCTGACAATAATCCGCCTAAGGGTTTTTCGCTATATTTTATGGCAGAGGCCCCTCGCCACATAAACCAAATAAATAGTAGGGGTATGGCTAGTCCAAAAATCAGTCCATATTCTTCCAATATAATCGCATAAATAAAATCCGATTCAGCTTGTGAAAGCAAAAAACGGAATTGGCTATTGCCTGGTCCTTTGGGAATGAGGGCTCCTGTGGAGATGGCGTACCAGCTCCTTTTTAATTGGTACGTATCTCCTTTATCCTGTATTTTTCTAGTCTCTTTCGTTGACGTGCTAAGTGTTCTCGTAGCAAACGTTTTTATCCGCGCTTTTACTGTGGCTGCTCTTTGACCTATTTCGAAGGTGACTACAATAATGGCTATGCTGACGACCACCGTAATAATTCCAGTGATTTGAGCCATGGGAACACGACCAAAAAACATCAAAACAATACTTGTTAAAAAAATCAGGACACTTGTTGAAAAGTTCGATAACATAATCAGAAAACAGGTAATGCCAATTTCCGCCAAAATAATCAGAAATAGTGGAAAGTTGTAGGAGCTTTGGTCGGATTGTCTGGTAGAAAATATTTTAGCTAAACTTGCTGTCAGGCATAATTTGGCCATATCTGAGGGCATAAAGGAAATAGGACCTAGTTCTAACCATCGGCTTGCACCTCCTTTACTTGCGCCAAATTTCAAGGCAATGAGAATCAAAATCCATGAAAAAATGAGGGCAATGTGTGCGATTTTAGTTACTTTGATATAGTTCTTTCTCGATACCCAAGCCATTAAATAGAAGGAAATTCCTAAAATAACGAGGGATTTAATAATGCTAGCCATGGGCTCGAAGGGTCCACCCATACTCAATTTTGCTTTGGCAGAAAATTGAATTAATAGGCCAAATGTGTTCAGCAATATAACAATGAACCAAATTTGGTAATCCCCTGCTAGGCGATCTTTAATGTAATTGGTGATTCTAGTTTCCATGGGTCAATTGCTTAACAGTATGCTTAAATTGATCTCCTCGATCTTCATAGTTTTTAAATAAATCAAAGCTAGCACAGGCGGGGGACAATAAAACTACATCGCCTTCAACGCCCCATTCGATGCTTTTTTGAACAGCTAATGGCAAGTCATCGGTAGAAAAAATAGCGTCGCAAATTCCGCTAAAATGAGTCATTAACTTCTCATTATCCTTCCCTAAGCAGATAAGCCCTTTGACTTTGTCTTTAACTAGTTGATCTAAAACTTCGTACTCATTTCCCTTGTCTACTCCACCCATGATTAAAATGATGGGTTGGCTGAAGCTATTCAATGCATAATAGACGGCGTCCACATTAGTCGCTTTAGAGTCATTCACAAAACTAACTCCTTTCAACAAACCACAGGGTTCCAGTCGGTGAGGCGCATTATGAAACGTAGGAAGAAGTTCCTTGATTTTATCCAATGTAATTCCCACAGTCTGCGCGGCTAAAATTGCTGCAGACATATTGATGGCATTATGTGGACCTTTAATAGGGGCGGATGCTAAATCGATTTCACCTGTTTTCAAGGTGATTTTCTCAGCGCCAATGTAGGCATCTGAATGATTATTTTTGAAACTAATCGTACTAAAATTACTGGTAGGGATTCCTTGTTTATTTGATTGGATCACTTCATCATCTTCCCAGAAAATACATGTTTTTGTCAAATCTGCATTTTGGAAAATTCTAAATTTAGACGCAATGTAATTCTCGAATTTGTACTCATAACGATCTAAGTGATCAGGTGTAATGTTCAATAAAATGGCTACGTCTGGACTAAAGGATATGCATCGGTCCAACTGGAAACTTGAAATTTCCAGTACATAATATTCATGGCTATTCTCCAATACTTGTTTGGCAAAGCTTTGACCAATATTTCCTGCTAGTCCTACCCGATACCCTGCTTCTTTTAAAAGATGATAAGTCAATAGGGTGGTGGTCGTCTTTCCATTCGATCCGGTAATGGCGATAATTTTAGCCGTGGTATATCGTACAGCAAATTCGATTTCAGAAATTAGCGGAATGTGCTTCTCTTTTATTTTTTTTACGACCTCATTTTTTTCAGGAATTCCTGGGCTAATGATTACTTCATTTGCGCTAAGAATTTCTTCAAGTGTGTGCTGGCCTTCTTCGAAGCGGATTTGATGATCTGAAAGTGTTTTTTTGAATGCTTCTTTAAGTGCCCCTTGATCGGACAAAAACACGTCAAAACCCTTTGATTTAGCTAAAAGCGCAGCGCCTACACCACTTTCCCCCCCACCTAAAACAATTATTTTGGACATGTATGATTAATCGTAAATGATTAGAAACCTAATTTAATACAATTTATAAAATGTCTTTGACTAATGAAAACAGATCAGTCGACCATTGAAAAAAAATATGTGACAAAAAAAGGCTGGTCGATTGACCAGCCTTTGATTATCATTTAAATAGGAATTAAACTAATGAAATGCGTTTAAACATCGATATAGTTAAACCCTTTTGCTTATTTTCTAATAATTGACGTATCGTGATAGATGAATCCTTCACAAATTGTTGGTTTAAAAGAGTTTGCTCTTTGTAGAACTTTTCTAATTTACCAATGGCAATTTTCTCTAGCATGGCTTCAGGTTTCCCTTCTTGGCGTGCTTGATCTTTGCCAATTTCAATTTCTCTTTCAATTGTTTCAGAATCTACACCATCTTTGTCTAGGGCTACAGGTTTCATGGCGGTAATTTGCATCGCAATATCTTTACCGATTTCAGAAACATCTGCACCTTGAACATTTTCAAAGGCAACTAAAACACCAATCTTATTATTTGAATGGATATAAGAAACTACCTTCTCCGCTGAAATATTTTCATAGGCTGCTAAGGTAATTTTTTCACCAATTCTACCTGTTAACTCGATGATGTGACCCTCTACAGAGCGACCATCAGCTAAAGGCTCAGCTAATAAATCATGCGCAGATGGAGCATGAGATGCTGCAGCTTTGTCAATGATTGATTGAGCTAAATTATTGAAATCGGCTACTTTAGAAACAGGTTCTGTTTCACAAGCTAAGGCAATTAATTTACCATTTGAATGGTCAGCTGAAAGCGCTACAAGCACCACACCTTCGTTGGTCGCATTGTCGGCACGCTTAGCAGCTACTTTTTGTCCGGCTTTACGTAGCACGTCGATCGCTGCTTCGAAATCTCCTTCGGCTTCCGTCAGGGCTTTCTTGCAATCCATCATTCCGGCGCCAGTCATTTGGCGTAATTTATTAACGTCTGCGGCTGTAATTGACATTGTTATGAATATTTATTCTTGTTCTGCTTCTTTTTCGTACTTAGCGGCTACCTTAGCTGCTTCTATTTCTGCTTCGTTGTCAACGGCACGTTTTGCCTCTTCTTCTTCAGCTACACGCGCATCGTCTTTATCTTGCTTTCTTTCGGCTAAACCTTCTTCAATTGCTTTTCCGATCGCTGAAGTAATCACAGAGATTGATTTATATGCATCATCATTAGCTGGAATAGGGTAGTCAACTAACTCAGGGTTTGAGTTGGTATCACACATCGCGAACACCGGAATACCTAATTTCTTAGCTTCTGAAACAGCGATATGCTCACGTTTCACATCCACAACAAATAATGCAGCTGGAAGGCGAGTTAATTCGGTGATACCACCTAATACGCGCTTTAATTTTTCTTCTTCACGAGTCATCATTAAACGCTCACGCTTAGCAAGTGTTTTAACAATTACTTCGTCTTTTAACATTTTATCAATGCTAGACATCTTTTTGATCGATTTACGTACGGTCGCAAAGTTGGTCAACATCCCACCTAACCAACGATCTGTTACGTAAGGCATGTTCAATTTGCTTGCTTCAGCAGTTACCACTTCTTGGGCTTGCTTCTTAGTCGCAACAAACATGATTTTACGTCCAGAACGAACAATCGCACGCATCGCGGCCGAGGCTTCTTCTAGGTTAGTAATGGTCTTGTTAAGGTCGATGATATGAATACCATTCTTCTCCATAAAGATGTATGGAGCCATTTTTGGATCCCACTTACGAGTCAAGTGACCGAAGTGAACACCTGCGTCAAGCAGGTCATTGTAGCTTAATTGTGCCATTTTTTGAGTTTAAATATGAATAAATAAAAAATGTGGAAAAGGCATCGGCAACACACAAGCCCTTTCCACGCAAAACGAATACTAACGCTTAGAGAATTGGAATCTCTTACGTGCTTTTCTACGTCCTGGTTTTTTACGTTCCACCATACGAGGATCACGTGTTAAAAAACCTTCTTTTTTCAAAGGGGAACGCAATTCAGAGTCTTGTGTTTGAAGAGCTCTTGAAATAGCTAAACGTAACGCTTCAGCTTGTCCTTTAATTCCACCGCCATCAATTCTAGCTGTGACATCAAAAGAACCTGCCGTATTTGTTAGCGCGAATGGCTGATTAACCACAATCTGAAGAATTTCAGAAGGGAAATAATGAGCCAATGTACGACCATTGATTTTAATTTGGCCTTGACCAGGAGTCATCGAAATACGAGCTATTGCCGTTTTTCTTCTACCAATTTTATTTGTTAATTCTGCCATTTGATTGAGGATTGACCCTTATTTGGATCATATTGTCCGTTAAAACTTTATTTCTTTAGGTTGTTGAGCCGCATGTGGATGAGTAGGTCCCGCATAAACAAATAGGTTATGAAATAATTCACGTCCTAAACGATTTTTTGGTAACATACCTTTCACAGCTGCCTCGACTACACCTCTTGGATTTTTGACCAAAACTTCACGTGGCGTAGAAAAACGTTGACCCCCAGGATAACCCGTATGACGGATGTAAACCTTGTCAGTCATTTTCTTACCAGTCAAACGAACCTTGTCCGCATTGATAACAATCACTTGATCGCCACAATCTACGTGTGGGGTGAATGAAGGCTTGTGTTTACCACGAATAATTTTCGCAATTTCAGAACACAAACGTCCTAGTATTTGATTTTCAGCATCTACCACTACCCAGGCCTTCTCTACAGTAGCCTTGTTCGCGGAGATTGTTTTGTAACTTAAAGTATCCACTTATATTATTATTTAACTGTTTGAATCAATTCCAATTAGACAACGGAATATGTCTAAAGATTTGATTATGACCTATTTTACAACTAAACGGGCATTCAATCGAAAAAATGGGAGTGCAAATTTAGAAAATCAAAATGTGATATGCAAATGGTTTTGAAATGTTTTAATAAAAAATAGGGCCTATCCCCATAAATGAATAAAGGAGGCCAGCGCCTCCTTTAAAATAGTCCGTTCAAAATGATTGGATTTACAATCCCGTCATATCAAACGTATCCATAAAAGCTGTTGTAAATTTGCCGGATTTGAATCCAGGATCATCCATCAACTTAATATGAAAGGGTATGGTTGTTTTAATTCCTTCAATCACAAATTCCTGCAAAGCTCTTTTCATGCGAAGCAAAACTTCTTCTCTGCTTTGGCCACTGACAATCACTTTTGCGATCATCGAGTCGTAATTAGGAGGGATGGTATAACCTGAATATACGTGTGAATCAATTCTAACACCATGTCCACCGGGCAAATGTAAATTGGTAATCTTACCGGGAGAAGGCCTAAATCCATTCCCTGGATCCTCAGCGTTTATTCTACATTCAAGGGCAAATAATTTAGGAAAATAATTTTGACCTGAAATAGCAATGCCTGCAGCCACTTTGATTTGTTCCTTAATTAAGTCAAAATCAGTCACTTCCTCAGTAATTGGGTGCTCAACTTGGATTCTTGTATTCATTTCCATGAAATAAAAATCTCCATTTTTGTCCACTAAAAATTCAATAGTTCCTGCGCCTTCATATCCGATTGCGGTGGCACCAGCAATAGCTGCATCCCCCATTTTTTTACGAAGTTCATCTGTCAATGCGGGAGATGGTGTTTCCTCACATAACTTTTGGTGGCGTCTTTGAATGGAGCAATCACGTTCAGAAAGGTGGCAAACTTTACCAAATTTATCGCCAACCACTTGGATTTCGATATGCCTAGGTTCTTCGACGAACTTTTCCATATACATCCCATCATTGCCAAAAGAGGCTGCAGCTTCCATTTTTGCATCATCCCATAACTTTCGGAATTCAGATTCCTCACGAATAATTCGCATTCCACGTCCACCGCCACCGGCTGTTGCCTTGATAATGACTGGATAAACAATGGTTTTGGCTAATTCTATCGCTTCTTCTACGGTATCTAATAGTCCATCGGAACCAGGAATCACGGGAACTCCTGCTTTTTTCATGGTATCTTTGGCCGTTGCTTTATCTCCCATGGAATTGATCATTTCAGCTGACGCCCCTATGAATTTGATTCCATGTTCAGAGCAAATTCTTGAAAATTCAGCATTTTCAGATAAAAAACCATATCCTGGATGAATCGCATCTGCTCCCGTCACTTCAGCTGCAGAAATGATGGCGGGAATACTTAAATAAGATTGTCTGCTAGGAGGCGGGCCTATACATACGGCCTCATCTGCAAAACGAACATGTAAGCTGTCTCGATCTGCCGTTGAAAAAACAGCCACCGTTTGGATGCCCATTTCCCGACAAGTCCTTATGATCCGAAGGGCAATCTCCCCACGATTCGCAATTAATATTTTCTTAAACATAAATTATGCTATTTCTACCAAGAATAGTGGTTGGTCAAATTCAACCGGCGTGGCATTTTCAACCAAAATTTTAACAATTTTGCCAGTGACCTCTGAATCAATTTCATTGAAAAGTTTCATGGCTTCAATCATACATACCGTTTTCCCAGGTTCTACTATGGAGCCTACTTCGATAAAGTTTTCTTTATCTGGTCCAGCTGCTCGGTAAAATGTTCCAATCATTGGAGATTTTACGGTATATAAATGATCGGTACTTGATATACTTGGTGCCACAGGGGCGGATGACTCTTCCGAATATGCGATAGGAGCTGGAGCTGGTGCAGCGGCCATTTGTACCACAGGCGCTGCTGAACTATGTTTTTTTACGGAAACTTTTAATCCTTCCGTTTCTATACTCACCTCTGCTAATGGTGATTTAGCGATATAATCTAAAAGTCTTTGTATTTCTTTAGTATCCATTTTTAAATTATTTTACTCGTGTAAAGGTAGATAAAATTATTTTACACGCTCTGCATAAGCGTAGGTTCTTGTGTCAACTTTAATGATTTCATCTTGTTCGATGAAAATTGGGACGGTAATAGTGGCTCCAGTCTCAACAGTAGCCGGTTTTTTCGGTGAATTTGCTGTATCCCCACGTACACCCGGTTCCGTATAAGTGACTTTTAATTCAACAAATGGAGGTAATTCACAAGAGATCGCCTGTTCGTTTTCAGTGTTAATTAAAATCTCAACCTCCTGGCCCTCTTTCATCAAATCCGCCATGACCACTAAATTAGAGTTCAATAAAATTTGTTCAAAAGATTCATTGTCCATGAAGTTGAAACCAAATTCATCTTTATAAATAAACTGAAATTTTCTGCGCTCTACACGAACTGGGTAAATAGCCACACCTGAATTAAAGGTGTTGTCAATTACTTTTCCCGTATTTAATGAACGCAATTTTGTCCGCACAAATGCGGGACCTTTTCCCGGTTTTACGTGCAAAAACTCAATGATTGAAAATAAATCATCATTAAATTTAATCACCATTCCGTTTTTAATATCTGCTGTAGTTGCCATGCTTGTTTATTTTTTTGGATCATAGGCCCATTTTACATAAGCTGATGCCCAAGTAAATCCTCCCCCAAATGCTGCTAAAATTAAATTATCTCCTTTTTTTAATTGATTTTCATAATCCCTGAGACACAATGGTATTGTGGCCGCAGTGGTATTTCCATATTTTTGAATATTCAACATCACTTTATCTTCTCCAATATTCATGCGACTTGCCGTTGCGTCTATAATTCTTTTATTAGCCTGATGAGGAACTAAAAACCGAACATCCTCTCCGGTTAATTGATTTCTCTCCATGATTTCGGCTGAAATATCTGCCATGCGAGTAACCGCAAATTTGAAGACCGACTGGCCTTCTTGGCGTATATAGTGCAATTTTTGATCGATGGTTTCATACGTGGGTGGATAGGCGCTGCCGCCTCCTTTTTGCATCAAACTTTCACAACCCTCGCCATCTGATTTTAAAATAAAATCTTGAACACCTAAGCCATCATGGCTTGGTTCAAGTAAAACCGCTCCGGCTCCATCGCCAAATAAAATACATGTAGTTCTATCTGAATAATCTACGATGGCGGACATTTTATCCGCACCTACTACGATTATTTTTTTATAACGACCCGATTCAATAAATACGGTTCCCGTGGCTAGCGCATTTATAAAGCCAGAACAGGCCGCAGCTAAATCAAATGAAGCAGTTTCACGAATGCCCACTGCTTTACAAATCAAATTGGATGCGGATGGAAAAAAATAATCAGGGGTTACTGTCGCACAAATGACTAAATCGATTTCTTCAGGGTTGGTATTTGTTTTGGCTAATAAATCTGAAACTGCTTTCGCTGCCATCACGGAAGTCCCTTGTCCCTCTCCTTTTAAAATACGCCTTTCTTTAATTCCTGTTCTTGATGTAATCCACTCATCATTGGTCTCTACTAACTTTTCTAATTCTTCATTTGTAAGCACATACTCTGGAACATATCCTGAAACTCCTGTTATGGCTGCACTAATTTTATTTTGCATGGTTCTCTTCGACCTCCTATGTTTTGTTATTGTTCTTCAAATTTTGCCTTAATTTTTTGGCATACATTTGAATCAACGACTGATTTACAAAGCTTAATCATATTTTTAATGGCCTTCGGGCTTGATGCTCCGTGGGCTATAATTACATTTCCATTGATGCCTATAATGGGGCTTCCTCCATAATTTTCATAATTGGTATTCTCCACAAAATCATTCATCATTCCCTGCTCCTTCATGATGTTGTAAATAGACTCACCCATTTTTAATACTATATTTCCGGTAAATCCATCTGTGACAATCACATCAGCCTTGTTACGAAATAAATCTTTTCCTTCTATATTTCCTATAAAATTTATGTTAGAATTTTCCTTTAACAAAGCATGTGTACCTTGAGCCAAGATACTCCCTTTTTGCTCCTCTTCTCCAATGTTCATCAAACCCACGCGTGGGCTCGATTGTCCAGTTGTTGATTCAAAATAGATAGAGCCTAACTCTGCCCATTGAGCTAACATCTCAGGTTTGCAATCTGCATTTGCCCCTATGTCCAACATGATTGCGTAACGACCGTCGACCTGGGGTACAAAACCTGCTATGGCCGGCCTCTGAATCCCATTGATTGTTTTTACTGAAAAAAGTGACCCCACCATCATAGCACCTGTATTCCCTGCTGAAGCAAATACATCCGCTTTTCCCTCTTTTAAAAGAGAAAACCCAATGCCGATGCTGGAATTGGGTTTTTGACTTAATGCTTTCGTGGGATGTTCTCCCATTTCGATCACCTGTTCTGCGTGAATAACGCGAACCTGTGAGCTCGAGAAATTTCGGGATTTAAATAAATTATTAATGGCGTCCTTAGGTCCTATGGCTAATATAGTTTCGCCGTTGGTCAACAAATCAATTGATTCTATTATTCCATCAATCACTGCCTCTGGAGCATAATCTCCTCCCATCACGTCGATTGCTATATTCATCTATTTTGTTTTAAATACTAAAATCGTAATGCAAAAATAGTATTAAATTTAGTCAAAAAATAGCATTTTAACGGGATATTTTCGCATCTGCAAAAATATCTTGGTTGTTAGTGGCTGATTACGCTTTTCCAGTGTAACCTTCTACAATCATTTTGCCTTTGTAGTATAAGTTACCCTCATGAGCATGCGCACGATGGAATAAATGTGTTTCGCCTGTTTGGCTATCCACCGCTAATTGCCTTGGAGTACCAAAGTCATGCGCTCTTCTCGTATCACGTCTTGTCTTAGAAATTTTTCTTTTAGGATGTGCCATTGTATTGTTCTTTAATTATTGTCTTTTAAATTTTTTAATGCGGCCCAACGTGGGTCCATGTCTTCTTCTGCTTTTTCAGTTGAATCATCGTCCAAACCTTTTTCGGTCGAATAAATAAACTGATTTCCTTCCAAGGCTTCCGCCTCATGAACGTATCGAGGATGTAATTTTTTCATAGGTACTTGCAACGCGATGAAATCAAACAAATCCTGCGATAAATCTAATTTGGGAGATTTCCTGTCAATTAAAAACAAGTTGTTTCCCATTTCCTCTGAGTGGTCCGAATACTTATAAATAAGTTTTTCATCTACCTCAAATGGATAATCAAATTCTTCTAAGGATCGGTCACAAATTAATCGAATCGACCCCTCAATTTTTAAGCCTACTTGAATCATAGTTGCAGACTTATTAAGTTCCACAACGGAATGAAATTGCCCTTTTTCCACCCATTCTTGCTCAAACGCTTGAAAGAAATCATCCGCCCCTTCAAAGGTATATCGATACGATTTATCTTCTAAAGAAAGGATGGGTATCTGATATGCGTCTAAAACTTTCATTTCCAAAGGTGGATAAAAAAAGGAATGCAAAATTAGGCAAATTTTATTAAAGAGCAAATGATCAAATAACAATTTCGTAAAATCTTACGACCTTTGTGGGTATGAGTCCAAGGAATAAGGTTGTCATTTATTATTTATCGGGTCTAATCTTTTTTGAAGGCGTTGTTTTGACCTATGTTTTTTCATTCGAACGCTTGGATCAAATGAGTCTTATTAATTCATTTAATTCTCCTGGGGCGGATTTTTTATTTAAAATTATTACTTCGGGGGCGGAAATAACGATCCCTATTTTGTTTTTGGGATATCTTATTTGGAAAAAAAGCGATTTGTTGAAATCCTATGTGATCTCTTATATTTTTTCTACCGTGATTGTCCAATTTCTGAAATTAGTCGTTTTTAAGGACGCGCTTCGGCCGCTTGCCTATTTTAAGGGTCAGGGACATGCGTGGCATTTGGTGCAAAACCTTTTGATCAATGAATATAACAGTATGCCTTCGGGTCATACGTCAGCCGCTTGGTTTATGTGTTTTTGGATTTCGTTGGTGGCGCAAAAGCCTATTCTAACCGTATTGATTATTTTTTATGCCATGCTAGTGGCTTATTCAAGGGTTTATTTATTCCAGCATTTTCCTGTTGATACAGCCGTGGGTGCCATGATTGGTACCGGAGTTTCGCTTTTAGTATATTATGTTAATGTCTCAAAATCTGATTTAAAATGATTTCATATTGTAAGCGTTATCCTTATTTATGTTGGATTTTTTTAGGAAGTATATTCTATTTACCCAATTTAGGCGCCTCACATCTTTTCGATTGGGATGAAATCAATTTTGCGGAGTCGGCGCGTGAGATGTTAGTCAGCCAAGATTTCTTAAGTGTTCAAATTAATTTTTTACCCTTTTGGGAAAAGCCTCCTTTATTCATTTGGCTACAAGCGCTTAGCTTTATGTTCTTTGGCACTTTTACGGAACATGCCTGGACGAGCATGGAATTTGCCGCCCGTTTTCCCAATGCGATTGTGGGAATATCCACACTATTGATCATTTTCAATATAGGCAAAAAGTTCTTTTCGGATAATTTTGGACACCTTTGGGCTTTTTCATACCTAGCGGCTATTACCCCGCATGTATATGCAAGTTCTGGGATTATCGACCCGCTGTTCAACTTATTTATATTTTTAGGCATCTACTATTTTGCTGAATTTTATGCAGATTCTTCTCGCATAAAAAATGCTATTTTATCTGGAGTGATGATCGGATTGGGGATGTTGACGAAGGGCCCAGTTGCCTTGTTATTGTGGGGTTTAACTTTGTTAGTTTTCGGCATATTCCATAGAAAGCAAGTTTTAAATCGTTTTTATATCCTTTTTAAAGGTGCGATTTTATCTGCCGTTTTAGCATGTTTGTTTTTCGTTTCCTGGTATGGCCTCATCGCTTTGAAATTTGGAACTGGAATTATCGAGGATTTTTTTGCGTATCAGATTCGACTTTTGACTACCGGGGATGCTGGTCATGGCCAACCGTTTTATTATCACGCCTTGGTTTTATTGTTGGGCTGCTTCCCTATTTCTATTTTAGCTTTAAATCGAATATTTGTCAAAAAAGAATCAACCGTTTTTGCCTCTTGGATGAAAGTTCTTTTTTGGGTGGTTTTGATTTTATTTAGTTTAGTCAAAACGAAGATTGTTCATTATTCTTCCATGTGCTGGCTGCCCATCACTTTTTTTTCTGCTCAAATACTTTTGGGTTGGTTTGAAGGGAATGTTCCTTTAACGCGATTTAAAACCGCACTTTTTGTTATTGTTGGATTGTTATTGGGACTTATTTTTACCTTAGTTCCTTTGATAGGAGAAAATCCAAACGTCTTTTTGCCCTACATTCAGGATGGATTTGTACGAGGAAATCTGCAATCTCCGGTGGCTTGGAATGGATTTGAAAAATGGATTGGTGTGATTTGGGCAGCCTTGATTATCTTTTCTGCATGGGGTAAAAATAGATTAAGTTTTCAGAAGTTTCTGACGTGCATGGGTATGGTCACATGTTTAATCTTGGTTTATTCGAGCTATGTTGTGCCTAAGATCGAAGGGTATACGCAGGCTACGCCCATCGATTTTTACATCGCTAAATCAGGTCAGAAAGTGTATGTTGAAACCGTAGGATTCAAGTCTTTTGCTCACTTACTGTATTTTCAGAAACAAGCGGGAAGTCCGACAGGCGAGGAATTAATGAATCGATCCTCGGTAGATCGACCTGCATTTTTTGTGATGAAGTCTGATGCCGAGGATCGATTTAAATACCATCCCAATTTGATTTTAATCAATGAAGCGAATGGCTTTCTGTTTTACAAGCACAAATAATTAATTTTGTAGGTCTGTTTCCGAGAAGAAAAATGCGGCCTCTAAAGCTGCGTTTTCATTCGAATCTGAGCCATGTATGGCGTTTGCTTCCATTGATTTTGCAAATCGCTGACGAATGGTTCCTTCGGCTGCATTCGCTGGATTCGTTGCACCGATCAACGTGCGAAAATCTTCAACCGCATTTTCTTTTTCTAAAACCATAGGAATAATGTCATTAGATGACATGTAATCACACAAGCTTTGATAAAAAGGTCTTTCTTTATGCACCTCGTAAAATTTACCAGCTTCCACTGGACTTAATTTAACTTTTTTAAGAGCGATGATTTTAAATCCGGCTTCCTCAATCTGTTGAATAATGGGGCCCGAAAAGCCATCTGAAACGGCATCGGGTTTAATCATGGTAAAGGTTCTATTTGTAGGCATGTCTCTATTTTTATACAAATTTATCTCTAACTTTGCGAACGCCCAAATTTATTTATGGCTGCAACTATTCATATGTCTTCAATTTCTGCTGTACAAGCAAAATTATTACCAGGTCAAAAGGCGGTTATTACCACTCATTTTAATCCAGATTCGGATGCGATTGGGTCGAGTCTAGCTTGGCAACATTATTTAACCTTAAAAGGGCTAGATGCTCAAGTGATTGTACCCTCTGCGGTGGCACAAAATCTTCAATGGATGCCAGGTGCATCAGCTATTTTAAATGCTGAAAACCCCATTCATAAGGTTCAAATTGCTCCTTTAATTGATCAGGCGGATTGGATATTTTGTTTGGATTTTTCAGGTTTACAGCGACTTCATCATTTATCTTCTTTGGTTAAGCATGCACGAGGCACTAAAGTAGTCATCGATCATCATTTGGATCCAGAGGATTTTGCAGATTATTATTATCATCGAACAATCGCTGCGTCAACGTGTGAATTAATTTATGATTTGATTGTTGAGTGGGGCGATGAGGAATTAATAAGTGAAGAGATGGGGACATGCATGTATTCGGGTATTATGACGGATACGGGTAGTTTTAGACATCCTAATACGACGGCGCACGTACATGAAGTAGTCGCCAGTTTGATTAAGTTAGGGGTGAATACCAATGCGGTTCATCGCAAGATTTTTGATTCAGCTTCCATTGACCGATTAAAATTTTTAGGTCATATTTTAGCTAATCGTTTGGAATATTTATCTGAGTATCATTTGGCATTAATGTGGATTACAGAGGAGGATTTAGTTCAGTTTAATTCTCAAGCTGGTGATACGGAGGGTATTGTAAATTATGGTTTACAGATTGCAGGAGCCATTTGGGCCATCTTGTTAATTGCCAGGCCGGATGGAATTAAATTATCTTTTCGTTCGATAGAACCTTTTGCTGTGAATACTTTTGCGGCTACTTATTTTGAGGGAGGTGGTCACAAAAATGCATCCGGTGGTCGATTTTCTGGCGGATCTTTAACACAAGCGAGGGAAAAATTGCAAGAAGTATTACCTTTGTACCTTTCAGAAATAAATCGAGTAAAAAAATTATAAAGAAACTAAACAAATTTTTCATCGGACTACGGTCAAAACACCACAATCATGCGTAAACAAATAGGTTTAATTTTTTCAGCAGCGCTATTATTGACTGCTTGTAATAAGAACAAAGTAGAGATAATCGACGGAGTTAAAATTCAAATGCATAGTCATGATGATGCTGCCAAGAAATTAAAAGAAGGTGATATCATTACGTTTAACTTAGTGATTAAAAATGGCGCTGATTCTGTTTTGCAGGATACTAAAAAAGATGGCCAACCAGGAAAAGGGATGATTCAAGCGCCATCAAATGCTCCAGGATCATTTAAAGGGTCATTTGAAAATGGATTGCGTTTATTAGCCTTAGGAGATAGCGCAACGATATTAGTGCCGATTGACAGTTTGACAAAGGCAGTTCAATCTCCATTGCCTCCATTCTTGAAACCTGGTACTGATCTTAAGTACACCGTAAAAATATTGAAAGTTCAGTCTCGTGCTGAATTTGAGAAGGACATGGAGAAAGAGGCGGCAAAAGCGAAGCAAGATGCGGCTAAGGATATTGCATTGCAACCTAAAATGATTGCTGATTACGTAGCAAAAACGGGTAAATCCTTCAAAACTTCAGCTGCAGGATTGTATTATGCTATTGAAAAACCAGGTGCTGGTGCTTCTCCAAAAATGGGAGAAACTTGGTTAGTTAATTATAGAGGAACTTTTTTAAATGGCAAGGAATTCGACAAAGGAAGTGCAGCTGAGATGCCATTAGGACAAATGATTCCTGGATTTAATGAAGCTTTAACGTTATTAAAAGCGGGTGGAAAAGGTACGTTTGTGATCCCGTCTACGATTGGGTATGGCGAACAAGCACGTGGTCCAATCCCAGCAAATTCAGTGTTAGTTTTTGATATTGAAGTATTGTCTAAGAAATAAGAAATATGAGAAATTTGGTGAAGCAGTTTTTAGCGATGGTATTTGTGGGTTCTATGTTGACTTCTTGTTTGTCAAATGTTGAGTTGGCAGACGAGGTGAAAGCAAAAGAGAATCAGACACAAATACTGTCGTACTTCTCCAAGTTAAATCAAACGCCCATTGCCATGGAGAATGGGGCCTATTATTTTCTTACAAAGTCAAATCCAACTGGGGAATTAGCGTCTAGGGGAGATACCTTGATGATTCATTATGAATTAGCCAATTTAGTTACAGGAAAGGTTTTGGATAGTACTAACCGCAAAACAAACAGTCCATTGATGTATCAATACGGATTTTTAAATCCAATTTTTACTCGTTTAATGGCGAATTTGCGTGATGAGGAACAAGCGGTGATGGCATTGCCAGGTACTTCTCAATCTTTTGAGGGTTTGCCTGCATATACTCCCTTAAAAGTAACGATTAAGAGTTATTCGATTCGTAGCCAGAGTGATCAAATAAACGCTTTCATAGCAAAAAAAGGATATAAAGTGACCACTTCAGAAACGGATGGATTACGTTATATTCAATTGGTACCTGGAACTGGAGACATACCGGCCACTGGTAAAGTGGTAAAATTAAAGTATACGGGGCGATTTTTAAATGGATTTGCGTTTGATGGCAATATGGCTCGCACGGACAGTTTTTCTGTGACCGTTGGGGGTACACAAACAGTTGTTGGGTTCCAAAAGGGCATTGAAAAGATGCGTTTGGGAGAGAAAGCAATCGTCGTATTTCCTTCCTCTATTGGATATGGAGAAAAAGGTTCTGGAACGAGTATTCCAGGATTTACCCCATTAATGTTTGAGATTTATATAGCCAAAATTGAATAGTATAATGAGAAATTTAGTTGCCTTTTTTATCTGTCTTTCGCTGTTAGGTGGAATGTCAAGTTGTAAATTTGATGAAATAAACCAAACAGAATCTGATAACCAGAAGGAGATAGAAGGTTACATGAGTCGTTCAAATTTAAAGCTTCAAAAATCTCCCGAGGGGATGTATTATTCAATTAACTCGGCGAATTCTACAGGAAAGCAAGCTTATAATACAGATTTGATTAAATTTTATTATAAAATGACTTTGCTTGATGGGACTAAAATAGATTCCACGGCAAAATCATTAGGCCAACTAAAAGGATTGGTTTGGGGAGCCACTAACACCATTTTAAATTTACCAATATCTTTTTTGAAAGAAGGGGAATCGGGTTTATTCATTTTGCCATCAGCTCTTGCTTTTGGGGGTAATTCCTACACAGATATACCGGCATTTTCAGTGATTAAATTAGAGATTGATGTGGTTTCGATACGTACCGAGGCGGAGCAATTGAAAGATTTCCAAACCTTATATAAAATTACAAATCCAGAAATTTTCCCCTCTGGCTTGATTTTTAAAAAGTTGGTTGAGAACCCCAAAGGGGCAGCTATTTCAGGAGGCCAATCGGTAAAAGTTAATTATACTGGGCGATTAAGTTACGGCAATTTGAAGTATGATGCGGCTATGAAGGTAATTTATGATACAGCTTTTGATTCAGGAACATTTACCTTTGTCGCTGGGAAAGGCGAAGTTATTGCTGGCTTTGAGGAGGGAATTTTAAAAATGAGGGTAGGCGAGAAAGCTGCTTTGATCATACCCTCGAAAATTGGTTATGGGGCAAATGGAAGCGGAACGATCCCTCCTAATTCACCTCTTTATTTCGAAGTTGAGGTAGTTGGTGCTTTATAATGATTGAATTATATTTAGCTACCCAAAACAAACATAAAATAGAAGAGCTATCGGCTCTTTTGGGAAGTCATTTCCTAATTAAATCCATATCTGAGCTAGGAGTTCTCGACGATATACCCGAAACAGGTACAACCTTAGCTGAAAATTCCAGGCAGAAGGCTCAGTTTATCGCAGATCGCTTTGGGGTTATTTGTCTTTCGGATGATTCCGGGCTTGAAGTCGATTGCCTAGGAGGTTTACCTGGAGTTTATTCAGCACGATTTGCCGGGGAACCTAAAAATGATTTAGCTAATTCTAATAAGTTATTAGTTGACATGAGCCAATATACCGACCGATCTGCGCGATTTGTCACGGTCTTAACTTTTCATCAGAATGGTCAATTTCGTCAATTTGAAGGAGAAATTAGAGGTGAAATTGTGTTGAGCCCGAGGGGGAGTCATGGGTTTGGGTATGATCCTTTGTTCCAACCAGAAAATGAATCGCGGACTTTTGCTGAAATGACACTTTCGGAGAAGAATGCCATCGCTCATCGTGCACGTGCTTTGCGTAAATTTCAAATGTTTGCCGACGAATGTTTAAAATTTGTCGACGAATAACATATTTTTCACAATACTTTGTATTTTTGTTTACCTCCATTTAAATTCAGAAGAATTTTGAGATAAAATGGTGGGGAATTTGCTTTTAAATTTAGAGAACCCTATCAAGTAATTTTGAAAAAAAGTGTTTTTGGCGCTATTTTAGCACTATTGTTATTTCTTCTTTCATTTGAATCTGTTCTAGCACAATATCAAATTAAGGGTATTGTTCGTGATGCGAGCAATGGGGACCCTGTACCTTTTGCCTCTGTAGGGATATTGGGTGTGAATGCGGGTACAACTACAAATTTTCAAGGTGAGTATATCCTGAACTCAAAATTTTTATCTGACTCTATTTATGTTTCATTTGTGGGATATAAAAGGAAGGTTAAGTACATCGATAAAAAATTAAAATCCCAAGTTGTTGATTTTCAGATTGATCCAACCAATCGCTCTCTGAACGAAGTAATGGTATATTCAGGCGAAAATCCTGTTTTCAAGATATTGCGGAATGTAATTAAGAATCGGGAGAAAAATGACCGAAGTAAGCTGACGGCTTATTCCTACGATTCTTACACTAAGATGGAGTTAGATGTGGATAATATTTCGGAAAAGTTTAAGGAGCGAAAGTTGATGAAGGATATCCAAGAGGCAGTTAAAAAGTTTGAAAAAATGGCAGGGGATGATGGTAAATTGGTCATACCGACCTTCATCTCCGAGACCTTAAGCAAATTTTATTATCGAGAATCCCCACAAAGAAAAAAGGAGCTCATTTTAAAGACTAATATAAAAGGGGTTGGGGTGAAAGATGGAAGTTTTATTTCACAATTGGTCGGAGGTAATTTGGTAGCTAATTATAACTTTTATCAAAATTACATTGGATTTTTTGGAAAGGATTTTGCGAGTCCTATAGGCGAGGGTTGGAAAGCTAATTACAAATATTATTTGGGAGATACGGTCAAAGTCGAAGGTAAGGTTTGTTATCAAATTGATTATGAGCCTAAAAATCCGATGGATTTAGTTTTTACGGGCCAAGTGTGGATTGATACAACCAATTTTGCCTTAGTTCAAATAGACGCAACTGTTGACAAACAAGCTAATTTAAATTTTATTGATAAAATTAAAATTTCTCAGGAGCTAGAGCAAACAGCTTCAGGAGTCTGGTTACCAGCCAAGACACGGTTTTTGATTGATTTAGAAGAAATTACGAAGGGCTCAGCTGGAATGCTATTGAAGATGTATATTTCCAACAAGGATTTTGTTGTTAATGAACCCAAGCCACTTGAATTTTATGATATGGCTTCCGAGGTGGCTGAGAATGCTAGGGAGCCGGATCCAAATTTTTGGAAGAATGCGCGTTTTGAACCATTAAGTTCTCAGGATTTGTTGGCCTCCTCCTTGATTGATTCCGTCAGAAATTTGCCGGTAGTTAAAACGTATGTTGAAATTGCCGAAATTGTTTTTAGTGGATTTAAGCGCTATCATGATATTGAAGTAGGTCCATATATTACTAGTTTGGCCATTAATCGATTAGAAGGAGCAAGGTTTAGGTTAGGTTTTAGGACCAATGCTAATTTCGATAAAAACTGGATATTAAGAGGTAATGTAGGCTTTGGGACAAAAGATTTGGTATTAAAATATTCGGGGGAAGTCAATTATTTATTTTCGAGAAAAAAATGGACGGTGGCCGGATTGCGTCATTTATATGACATCGAAAGGGTGGGTTTGACACCAGAGTTAATTGGTGATAATAAATTGTTCTACGCGTTTACTCGTTGGGGTGCGTTCTCAGGTGCTTTTTACCGACGTGAAACGGAAGCATTTTTTAGGACAGAACCTACCAAAGGAAT
>CAIZMB010000078.1 GCA_903933935.1 uncultured Cytophagaceae bacterium | reverse complement strand
TGCCTCAATCGCGATAAAAGGTTCAGCATCTTTAGGATCACAAGAACCTGAACGGTATTTAGAAAAACTAAGAGCCAATCGATTCTTCCAAATAACAGGTAATTCACCCGACCATTCAAATTTATCTTCAATGCTTAAGCCTTCAGAAATCAACTCTTCACTAGAGAAATCTTCTCTGTCCAAATATTGGACATGCAAGGATAATTCTAACGTATCATTGGCGAAACTCTTAAACTCAAATAAAGCTTCGAAATGATAGGGTGCTGGAATATCACTGGGACTTTCATAAAAAAGTTTGAAATCTTGGTTAAAAAAGTCCATGCTCATGATTTTAAATTGTTTAAATGCAAAGTTAATGTATTTGGACGATCAATTTTTCCTGATTTTGTATATAAAAATTCTGGTAAAACGATAATTTGTTTGGGAACTTCCCATGGCTTTAAATTCAACTTTAAATAATCAACTAGTTGTATTTTAAAATCAAATCCATCCTTGGATTCAATGAATAAAACTAATTTTTGACCATAAAAATCATCTTCTAAGCCACAAGCAAAAGAATTAAAATCACAAAAATTAAGCTTGAAAAAAGTATGGCAAAATTTTTCAATTAATTCTGAATTAATTTTTCTGCCTCCTGAATTGATGATAAAATCTTTTCTGCCTACTATTCTAAATTGGTTATCATTAAGTAGCTCAGCTATATCATTTGTTTCAATCCACTGATTTAATGTACTAGGTGAATTAATGCATAAACAACTCTCTTGATTAACTTTCACCTTGACTGGAGGAAAACATTGATAAAAATCAAATTGGGCACTTATAGACCTAAAAGCTATATGAGATGAGGTTTCCGTCATTCCATATGTTTGGAAAATAGGCAAATGGATGTCTCTTGTCAATAATTCCAAGGAGGATGTTAATTCTGAGCCACCGATTAAAATACCTTTAACTTCAGAAAAAACAGAAAATAAATCTTGATTTGATTGCAAAATAGTAGACCACTGTGTTGTCACAAAGGAAGCTAAATGAATATTCACTGGTTTTGTTATTCCTTCTAATGGATTTTGTGAAGGTTCAATCATTACAATGTTAAGCTTCAAAACTAATGCTCGAACAAGCATCATGGCCCCAGCTATGTATTCAATAGGCAAACAAAGCAAAACATTATCACTTTCTTGTAAATCGAGCCAATTCTTTGTTATATTGACTGATTCAATCATATTCAATCTAGACAAATAAATAGGCTTTGGTTTTCCTGTAGACCCACTCGTATGAAATAAAAACTCGTTTTTCCCCAATTTCCATTGTTGGCAAAAAGCAAAAACATCTCTTTGAAAAGAATTTTTTGGTTCAGGATAATTAGCATTATGTGGATTAAATACGAGCATAAAAAAATATTCTCTCCAAAATTAGCCAAACATTCTCTAATTTCGTGGGTTAATAAGGGGTGTAAAAATAATTAGCAATCATTCATGTCAGAAGAACCATTTTTAAATCCTATAAATCCTGAAAAGGTGGCTCAAAATCCTGGGTTACTTCCTTATGCCCATACTGCCGGCGGAGCCATTATTAAGCCAGAAGATATGGGTAAAACTAAGGGTAGATCGGTAAAAGCCATGCGCCAACAAACCGATCGGCAAATGAATCAGCTGTATGAACAAATGGAAGTTTTAGCGAAACAAGCAAAACTTTTATCCGAACGTAAAGAAATTTCAGAACGAATTTATGATGCAGCCATGGGTTTTGAACCCATCATTAGTGAAACCTATTATTTATATGAAAAAGAATCAGGTCAAGATTTATTATCTTTAGTAGCTCCTGAAGAATGGGGTCGCTCTTTTAAATATAGTAGATTTTTAGCAAAAGTAACATTACTCGCGGATCATACGTGGGATGTCACATATAACGATGATTTAAACGAAGTGTAATATGATAACAAAAGTAAATTGGGAAACCATTAAAGAATACAAAGACATTTTGTTTCAATTTCATCAAGGAATTGGAAAAATTTCCATTAATAGACCTCATAAGCATAATGCGTTTACTCCACTAACCGTCCAGGAAATGTCTGAGGCAATGGAATTGGCGCGCCAAGATACAAGAATAGGAGTGATCATTTTAACAGGAGAAGGCGGAAAAGCTTTTTGTTCTGGAGGTGATCAAAGCGTGAGAGGAGACGGTGGGTATGTTGGTAAAGACCAAGTACCTAGATTAAATGTTTTGGATTTACAAAGACAAATACGCACGATTCCAAAACCTGTAATTGCTATGGTAGCTGGTTGGGCCATCGGGGGAGGACACGTTTTACATGTTATTTGCGACCTAAGTATTGCAGCAGATAATGCCCGATTTGGTCAGACCGGACCTAATGTAGGTTCATTTGATGGAGGTTTTGGTGCATCTTATTTAGCTCGTGTGGTTGGTCAAAAAAAAGCGAGAGAAATTTGGTATTTATGTGACCAATATGATGCAAAAGAGGCTTATGAAATGGGACTGGTCAATAAAGTTGTCCCTTTAGATGAATTAGAAAGTACCACTATTTCATGGTGTAAAAAAATTCTAGAAAAAAGCCCATTAGCTTTAAGAATGTTAAAATCTTCGTTCAATGCGGAATTAGACGGACAAGCAGGTATTCAAGAACTAGCCGGAAATGCTACATTGCTTTATTATTTATCGGATGAAGCGAAAGAAGGTAAAAATGCTTTTCTAGAAAAGCGTAAACCTGATTTTTCTAAATTCCCTAAATTCCCTTAATATGAATTATTGGCTTGTAAAATCAGAACCTTTCAAATATTCTTGGGATGATTTCGTTAAAGAAGGGAAATCCGTTTGGGATGGGGTAAGAAATTACCAAGCGAGAAATAATATGAAAGAGATGAAAAAAGGAGATTGGGTCTTTTTTTATCATTCAAATGAAGGAATGGAGGTTGTAGGACTAGCTGAGGTTAAAAAAGAATTTTTTCAAGATCCAACCACAGAAGATCCAAGATGGGTAGTCGTAGAAATAATACCTATTAAAAAATTTAAAAATACAGTTACATTAAAAATGATGAAATCTGATGACAGATTGTCTAATTTAGCTTTAATTAAACAATCAAGATTGTCAGTAACTCCTGTAGGTAAACAAGAATTTGACATTATATTAAGTTTAGCCGAGTAGTATTATGAAAAATCTATTTTTAATTATCGTTTTTCAAATTGTAGCGATACAAATCGCTTGTGGTCAAACAAATAATAAAAGAATAGAATTTCCCATTCAGGGAACTGATTTAGAATCATTTAATATTCCAATTGGTGATCAAGGTGTAATTGTATTATCACAATTAAATAAACAATCTTTTAACATTCGTAAATTTTCTACTGATTTAGAACAAATATGGAGCAGTAATACAAATTTAGAGTCAAACTTAGATTATGTTACTTCTAGCTTTGATGGAACTGTTTTATCATTACTATTTAGCCGATTCAGAAGCAATTCATACGTTATTTTCAGAGTTAAGGTAAATTCCGGAGAAATAACTAAATACCAAATTTATTCCGTGGACCGCATTGAAATTTCAAATTTCAAGGCCTTAAATTACTCTTTGTTCATAGGTGGAATGGTAAACAACCAGCCCATCATTTTATTTACCAATTTAAAAGAACGCAAAACAAGGATTTTACCAGCCGTGGTCAAAGGACAAGCAGAAATTCAGTCCATGGATTTAGACACCATTCAACAACAAATTAATGTAACTTATTCGGTAGGTAGTAAGGCCAAAGATTATCAATTAATCATCAAATCATTTGATGAAGATGGGAATCAAATCGGTCAAGTCTATATGAATCCTAGTGAAGAATTTGCGATGATGAATGGTAAATTAAACCAGATAAATGACTCATTGCAAGTAATAGTTGGGACTTATGGCCACAAAAATAGTATAGGTTCATCGCGAGGTCCTAGTTCACAGGGTTTATATTTCAACTCGTTTATAGATGGTAATATCATTAAATCAACTTATTATAGTTTTACGAAGTTTACTGACTTTTTTAATTTTTTAACTCCTAAACAAAAGGAGAGACAAGAGAAAAAAATTAAAGATAAAGAAATTAGAGGGGAAGATTTGAGATTGGATTATCGATTGCTCATGCATGATATTATCAAAAACGGAGAAAATTACATCATCATTGCTGAGGCATTTTACCCTGATTATAAATATAATAATTTTAGCCCTTTTGGAGGATCTATGCTGATGGGAGGCTTAGGTGGATTCTATTCACCATATTGGAACATGATGAATCCTTATCGTTGGGGTTATGGAAATTATGGAATGTATTCTCCATTTTCAAGTTATTATAGTCCTTGGGGTTACCGTGGATATAATTCTTACAGCAATCAGCAGCAATTTGATGGCTGGATTTATACCCATGCAGTCATCGCTGAGCTTGATAAAGATGGAAAATTACTTTGGGATCATTGCATTGATTTAAACGACATTAGAGAATCAAAGTTGATTCAAAAAATAAAAGCATCCGTAGTCAGTAATACAGTTTATTTATCTTACCACCAAGATGATAAAATAATTACCAAATCTATTTCAAATTATGGAAAAGATGAAGCTATTAGCGTTCAAGAAATCATACCAGAGGATAAATTAGATAAGGTAAGAAGAACCGTAAAATCCGAAATCAATTATTGGTATGGTCCTTATTTTATTGCCGATGGATATCAAACTATAACAAACCAAGAAGAAGGCAGAAGAAATGTATTCTTCCTAAACAAAATTCAAATCAATCCATAAATTGAAAAATACAGCCAGTATATCTATTGACACTCCTGAATTTTGGGGTAAATCGTATGAATTAATTGATTCAGGAGGATTTGAGAAGTTAGAGCAATTTGGAAGTTTCTGCGTTAGAAGACCTGAGCCTCAGGCAGTTTGGGGGAAATCGCTATCAGATGAAGCTTGGATATCAAAAACAGATGCATATTTCAAAAAGGAGAAAGGAAGTTCTGAAAAAGGGTTTTGGGATATTCAAAAGAAGACTCCCGAAAAATGGTTTATTAATTATAAATCGGATTTATTGAATTTGAATTTTAAAATCTCCTTATCATCATTCAAGCATGTAGGCATATTTCCTGAACAAGCTTCTAATTGGGAATTTTTAGCTAAAAACATTCCAAAACTTAAAAACGATAGACCTAAATTTTTAAATCTTTTTGCCTATACAGGAGGGGCGAGTTTGGTATGCCGACAAATGGGCGCTGATGTAACGCATGTAG
Organism: uncultured Cytophagaceae bacterium; assembly: GCA_903933935.1. GTDB lineage: Bacteria > Bacteroidota > Bacteroidia > Cytophagales > Spirosomataceae > Aquirufa. Next base: position 5,748 of record CAIZMB010000078.1, on the reverse strand, counting down.
ACTCTGTTAAGCCAGTATTGTCTTGGGCTAGGGAAAATATGGAAGTCTCTAATTTGGACTCTATTCGCTGGATGGCAGAAGATGCGCTAAAATTTGTAAAAAGAGAAGCAAGAAGAGGGAACTTTTATCAAGGAATACTTTTAGACCCACCCGCTTATGGAAGAGGTCCAGAGGGTGAAAAATGGGTTTTAGAGGAACAAATTGATGATATGTTGAAGTCCGTTAAAGAAATACTAGACCCGAAAGAGCATATTTTATTGACCAATGTTTATTCGTTGGGATTCTCAACGCTAGTGGTGGAAAACCTAATGAATGGAATTTTCAATGTGCCTAAAAACGCAGAATTTGGTGAAATCTATTTGAATGATTCTTTTGATAAAAAACTTCCATTAGGAGTGTTTCATCGTTATATATTTCAAGAAAATTAAGAATAAATAACTCCTTTTGCAGCTAATAGAGTGTTTTTCATCAAAGAAACAATGGTCATGGGGCCCACACCTTTAGGCACTGGAGTGATAAATGAGCATTTTTCAAAGACATCATCAAAATCAACATCCCCTTTAAGCGCAAATCCAGACTTTTTTGATTCGTCTACAACCCGCGTTAAACCCACGTCGATGACCACAGCACCTTTTTTAACATAAGATGCATTAAGGAATTCTGGCTTACCTAAAGCCGCAATAAGAATGTCGGCTTGTTGGCAAATCTCAACTAAATTTTTGGTCTTAGAATGAGTTAATGTAACGGTACAATTGCCTATTGGGTGATTTCGCTGCATTAGAATGGACATAGGCAAACCTACAATTTGGCTTCTTCCTACCACCACACAATGTTTTCCAGCCGTTTCAATCTTATAATAGGCCAATAAATCTAAAACACCTTGTGGTGTAGCGGAAATATAAGCAGGTAAACCTTTAGCCATCCGCCCGATATTGATGGGATGAAAACCGTCCACGTCTTTACGCGGGTCAATTGTTTCCATAATTCGGTCTGGATTAATATGATCAGGCAAGGGTAATTGTACAATTAACCCATCCATTTCAGCATTTTGATTAATTTTTAAAACTTCTTCAAGTAATTCTTTTTCAGTAATAGAAGGAGGGAAGCGCAACAAAGTAGAAATAAAGCCTAATTCTTCACAAGATTTCACCTTATTGGCCACATAAGTTTCTGAGGCTCCGTTATTTCCAACCAAAATAGCTACTAAATGTGGAGGTCGTTTGCCTGCGTTCATCAGTTCTGAAACTTCTAAAGCAATCGCCGATTTCATTGTCTCAGCTACAAATTTTCCATCTATAATTTGACCCATAATTTTAATCTATTTTTTTCGCTTTTTAGTTGCTACAGGAGCAGCATCACCTAAAGCTAAACATTCTTCTAAAGTTAAATCTTCTGGTTTTTGCCCCTTAGGTATTTTCACATTTCTTTTTCCAATTTGAATGTATGGACCGTACATTCCATTGACAATTTTAACAATGTCGTTATCTGGAAATTCTTTTATGAATTTATTAGCTTCAAGAGTTCTTTTAGCTAAAATTAATTCGATGGCGCGCTCTTGGGTAATACTTGTTAAATTATCCGTTTTCCCTAGAGAGTAATATTTGCTATTATGTTTGACATAAGGGCCAAAACGACCTTTTCCTGTTTCGATCAAACTTTCTTCAAAAAAACCTAAGCCAGCAGATTCAGCAGCTAAAGCGGCACTTTTTATAACTAATAAGGCAGTTTCTAAATCAATCGTAAATGGATCAAAATCTACAGGTAAACTTGTAAATTTACCATCCATTTTAATATAAGGTCCTAATTTACCTGCCCCTATAATCACGGGATTATCTTCAAAAATACCTATTTCTCTTGGTAATTTTGGTCTAGCTAAAAGCAAAATTGCCTCATCTAAGGTCAATGTAGCTATATTATGATGGTTACTTAAGTTAGCAAACGTAGGCTTATCTTCTTCTCCAGATTCTCCTAATTGAACAAATGGACCAAACCTTCCTAGTCTAACTGAAATTTTCTTGCCTGTTTCTGGATCTAATCCTAATTCTCTTCCACCACCGATGGAAGTTCTCGTTATTGATTTACTATCCTCAATGGTCTGGTGAAAGCTAGAATAAAAACTTTTCATTAAGACCGTCCATTCTAATTTCCCCTTGGCAATATTGTCGAATTGATCTTCCATTTCTGCTGTAAATGTATAATCAACAACATTTTCAAAATTATCCACCAAAAACTCTGTTACTAACGTACCAATGTGCGTTGGAAATAATTTTGCTTTCTCGGTTCCTACAATTTCGGTATTCAATGAACCTGATATTTCATCATCTTTTAAAATCCATGTTTGAAATTTCCTTTCTTTTCCATCGCGATCTTCTTTAACTACATAAGCACGCTTGATAATAGTCGAGATCGTTGGCGCATAAGTAGATGGTCTACCAATTCCACGTTCCTCTAAAGCTTTTACTAAACTAGCTTCCGTATACCTTGCAGAAGGTCTAGTAAATCGCTCTGAAGCTTTTAATTCATTAATATTTAATACTTGACCTACATTTAACGGAGGTAACATATCTTTGTTTTCATCCTCTTCATCCTCGTCTTTCCCCTCTAAATAAGCTTTTAAAAATCCTTCAAATGCGATTACTTCCCCTTGGGCAACTAAAATTTCGGGGGTAGTTGAAATATCTATTTGAGCAATAGTTCTTTCGATTTTCGCATCAGCCATTTGAGACGCAATAGCTCTTTTCCAAATTAATTCGTACAAACGCTTTTCACGAGCATCGCCAGAAATGGTACTCAATCCGAAATCTGTTGGCCTTATGGCTTCATGGGCCTCTTGCGCATTTTCAGACTTAGTTTTAAACTGCCGTTCTTTATGAAATTTTGAACCATATGCTGTTTCAATGGCAATTTTAGCCTTTTCTCTTGCTTCTTGAGAAAGCATAGTAGAATCCGTTCTCATGTAAGAAATGCGGCCTGATTCATATAATTTTTGCGCGATAGACATAGTAGTCGCCACGGCATAACCTAGTTTTCTTGAGGCTTCCTGTTGCAAAGTTGAAGTCGTAAAAGGAGCTGCTGGGGTTTTAGTAGCAGGTTTGGTTTCTAAATTTTTGATGGAAAAAGTAGCAGCCACACATTTTTTTAAAAAATCAACAGCCTCATTTTCTTTTACAAATGATTTCGACAATTCAGCTTTTAAAACTTTTTTTCCTGGCAAATCAAATATAGCAACAGCTTTAAAACTAGAAATAGCTTTATGGTTATCAATTTCCTTCTCACGCTCGACAATTAATCGAACGGCAACGGATTGAACACGACCTGCAGATAAACCTCTTTGTACTTTAGACCACAAAACAGGTGATAATTCAAAGCCAATCAAGCGATCCATTATCCTACGAGCTTGTTGGGCATTAACTAAATCCATATCAATTTCTCTAGGATTTAGAATAGCTTTTTTGATTGCACTCTCTGTTATTTCTCTGAAAACTATGCGTTTAGTTGTGCTTTTTAACCCTAATGCTTCTTTCAAATGCCATGAAATAGATTCACCTTCACGGTCGTCGTCAGTGGCTAACCAAACTTCTTCAGATGATTTTGCTAAACTTTTAAGCTCAGAAATCACTTTCGTCTTATCGGGTGATATTACATACGTTGGCGTAAAATCATTATCAATATCAATAACCTTGTCACCTTTCGTGGGCAAATCTCTAACATGACCGAAGGACGATTTTACTACAAAATCTTTACCTAAATAACCTTCAATTGTTTTAGCTTTTGCCGGGGACTCTACGATGACTAAATTTTTTGCCATTTCAAATTTTGAAAATATGTAATTTTTAAAGACCGCAAATATAAGTGCTTAAAATGTATTTATTCAAATTCATTTTTTATCCAGATTGAAATAATCTAAAAACTATTCAGGAATATTGCCAATTCTAATTCTTGAATTTATATTCAAACGCAAACCTACATAATTAAATTGGCCATTATTAAAGTTTGCTATCGCTTCTAATCGTAACACTTTCATTACTCCATCTAAACCATATCCAATTTCATTATAAAACAGGTTTTGGTTGTTAATAAAATAGGCATTGGCAATTAACAATTCCTTCACATAAGCTTTCTTAAAGCCTAATAAAGGTTTCAACCATAGATTAGTAAACTGAAATTGGGATAATGCCTCAACGTAATTACCAGCCGTACTATATGCGTAATGATTAACATTCAAACGTTGATTGGCCCCGCTAGATAAATTCTGATAATATCCCACTAGTCGGTGTGTAGCAAGCATATCACCAGTTTGAACTAAGTTAAGTCCGCCATTAAAATGTTTATAATCTTGGAAATAAACAGGCTTATCCCCAATAAATGCACCGGTATTAAGAATAAATCCAGTTTTAACCCATGGACTTAAACTTATATTTTGAATGTAGGATAGCTCCAGTAATTGAAAGTTGGTACTTGATTTAAATACATTAGGCCAACCTGCCCGATATTTAAATATAACTAATGGGGATGAACCCCAGTCGAAAACCCGTAAATTATTAATGTACGAATAAGATAAAAATGGCCTGAAAGCCAATTGGACCTGGGTAACAAAAGAATTATGCGTATCAAATCCTTCTTTTCGATTTTCTGAATTGGTCGGATTATTACTACTAAAGGATCTATTCAAGTAATTTACCCAATAATAACCCGTTATATTATCCATTTGACTTTGCCGGGATGATTCGATCAAAGCTTTTAAATAAAATCTAGATGAAAAACGATTGATCAATGCCAAACTCCAAAATTCCTTTCGAAAAATTTTCATTTGATTATTTTTCAAAAGTAAAGTTGCCAAAGAATTCATCTCTGGAGATATGGTGTTTTCAGGATTATATTGTGAAATATAATCTCCATTGGCCAATTGAAGGTCAAAGGATTCAGTCTTATACCTTAGCTTTAAATATCCAGTATTTCGATTTAATCCAAAAGAACGTCTGCCTAAAGTTTCTAATTCTAAATATTTATAAGGAGCCCAGCGACGTCTTAGTACCGCAGCTGAATTAACAACAAAACCCTCAGCAGTATTAAAATTAGAATCAAAAACTGGAGATTTATAATAAATTTCAAATGGATAAAAGTCCTTTTTTCTTTGTCCAAAAAAAAATGACTTACTAAAAATCAATTGGCTCAAGTTAAAAGGTGATTTTCGCAGCGCATCAAATGAGGCTAAAGATGTTTCAACGGTTGATTCTCGAATATCATCGATCAATTCTGATTTTTCTGGCACTATATCTAGATAATTATAAACCACCGAATCAATACTTATTTTATCGGCTGTTGGCCTTAATTTCCATTTTCTAATAAGCCCCAGATGTAAATTCTTTATTAATTGTGATACAAATACTTCATCAAAAGTAATCTCAGATATATTTAATCTTTCCTTTTTATTCGTTGGCGTACTAAAAACCAGCGGTGGAATAGTCCAATTTTCTACTGGACCTATAATGTTTTGATTTAATATAAATTCTCCTTCAATTCCTAAAAGACCTCCCTTAACTAATATATATGATTGCTTAGGTATCCATTTACCATTAAAATAAGCGTTTTTCAAATCAATCAAATACAATATATCATCAGATAAGACTTCGCCTTCCCAACGAACAATCCAGCCGTCTTGACTAAGAGTCAGTTTACCTTGAAATAATCGATCAGGTTGGAGTGCTCATTGGGCATAAGACCGATCCAAAGGCGCCCCATGATTGG
>CAIZMB010000077.1 GCA_903933935.1 uncultured Cytophagaceae bacterium | reverse complement strand
ACTTATTCTACCTTCAAGAAAGCAAATCAAATTGCGGGAAGATTGGATGAAACCTAATCCTTAATTTCGGCTACGGGCGTCACAAATTCTTTCTCATGCTTGGCAATCCAAACAGTGGCTACTCCGTTGCCAATAAAATTAGTGATGGCCCGGGCTTCTGACATAAATCGGTCTACGCCCAACAAAAGCGCTAAGCCCTCCAAAGGTATCACTTGGAGTGCGGTCAATGTCGAAGCCAACACGACAAAACCACTACCAGTAACTCCAGCAGCGCCCTTACTCGTCACCATTAAAACTCCTATGATCGTCAATAATTGGCCATAAGATAAATCAATGCCATACACCTGCGCTAAAAACAAGGTAGCCATGGATAAATAAATGCTGGTTCCATCTAAATTAAACGAATATCCGGCTGGAACGACAAGGCCTACAACCGATTTGGAGCAGCCCATTTTCTCCAATTTTTTCATTAACGAGGGCAAAGCTGCTTCAGATGAAGAAGTACCTAGCACAATTAATAATTCTTCTTTAATGAATTTCAAAAAGCTCCAAATTCGTTCACCACAACTACGCATTACAAGGCCTAAAACAATGAAAACAAATATTCCCATGGTCATATACACTGAAATCATCAATTTAGCGAGGGGCAACAAGGAATGAATGCCAAACTTTCCAATCGTAAAGGCCATCCCACCCATAGCACCCAAAGGAGCTAAATACATAATAACATGTAAGCCCTTGAAAACCCAATCCGAGGCTTGATGCATGCCGGAAATCATTTTTGCCTTTCTAGTAATCCATGTTAAAAGCACACCAAAAATTAAAGAGAAAATTAATACTTGGATCGTGAAATTTTCCTTTAAAAACATGAGCCAACTAAAATCCGCGGCTTTTTGAGTATACTTTGAAATATCTCCACCGGCCACATCATCCCGAATGACCCCGATTCCTGGCTGGAGTAATTTAGAAACAGCCAAACCTATCACTAAGGCCAAAGTTGTAATCACTTCAAAATACAATAAGGCCTTTCCACCAACGCGTCCTACCTTTTTCAAATTACCCATATTGACAATTCCCAAACTGATGGTCAAGAAAATTATGGGATGGATAAACAATTTGACTAAACTGATAAATATTCCACTAAACATCTCACTTAAAGATGGCCCAAAACTAATTTCGGTTCCAAGCAGAGAATAATTAATTTTCTTTTCAAATACAGGGTATAGCGCAATGTCAGGTCGAAAATGACCCACTATAACACCAATAACAATGGAAAGGAGAACCCAGAAAGTGAGGTTTGAAGTAATATTATTCTTTTTCATACGTTAGAAAGAGGTTTAAACAAAAGTAATAATTATTGATAATAAAACATCGTTTGGGATTCTGCTCAGTTTTGCCGAATTTTACAAGCTATTTATTTGCCTCAATTTCAAAGTTTATGTCAGAAAAAATCAAGTGTTTAATTATAGGTTCGGGTCCTGCAGGTTATACAGCTGCTATATATGCTTCTCGTGCAGGTTTACATCCTGTTATGTACATGGGAGGCCAACCAGGAGGACAGTTAACCACAACCACTGAAGTAGATAATTTTCCAGGATATCCCACTGGCGTGGATGGTCCAACCATGATGATTGATTTAGAAAATCAAGCCAAGCGATTTGGAACAGATGTACGTCACGGATTAGCGGATAAAGTGGATTTCACATGTCAACCGAAAAAAGTTTGGATTGACAATGGGGATGAAATTGAAGCAGATTCCATCATTATAGCCACTGGCGCGTCAGCTAAGTGGCTTGGTTTAGAAGGAGAAACTACCTACAATGGTTTAGGCGTTTCAGCCTGTGCTGTTTGTGATGGATTTTTCTACCGAAATCAAATCGTAGCCGTTGTGGGAGCAGGAGATACAGCCGCAGAAGAAGCCAGTTATTTGGCTAATTTATGTACCAAAGTTCACATGATTGTACGCAGGGATGAAATGAGAGCTTCTTTAATCATGCAAGATCGTGTCAAAAATAATCCCAAAATTGAAATTCATTGGAACTCAGAGACCGAAGAAATTTTAGGAGATTCAACGGGCGTGACCGGCATTCGTTTAAAAAATAGGGTCAGTGGAGCTACGGAAGAAATTGCCTTAACAGGATTTTTTGTAGCGATTGGTCATCAACCCAACACATCCATTTTCAAAGGTGTGTTAGCCATGGATGATCAAGAATATTTAATTACGGAAAAAGGAAGTACTCGGACCAATGTGGAAGGCGTATTTGCTTGTGGAGATGTGCAAGATTCAACTTACCGACAAGCGGTTACGGCAGCTGGAACAGGTTGTATGGCTGCATTAGACGCAGAAAGGTGGTTGGCTTCCAATCATTTACATTAATCATTTTGATGAATTTTAAAACGTTATTTTTAGGGCTAATCTTTTTATTTCCTTGCTTTTTTTCAAAAGCACAGGAGAGAAAATTATTTAAAAAGAATACTAAAATTGAATATAAAAGTCAGGCGCAGCTCTATCAAGAACAGACAAAAAAGAGTGATTTAGACGAATTACCTCCTTTACAATTTAGAACAGAATCTGAATCCGGATCTACGGCGTTAGGGGGTTCTGAAATGCAAGAGCGAAAATATGAGCCTTTAAAAATCATTAATCCGACCATCAGTAATTTTGACACGACGTCGATCGACGAAGGGGAAGCCTTAGTAGTGGAAATAGAAGAAGAAAATGCACCGGAAGGTAGTGAAGATTTTGTTTCGGTAGCTTCTTATTATTCGATTTGGGATACGCAAAGTATAGATCCTTATGACATCAATGCCAAGGATTTCGATGAACCCATTGATTTAGAATTGTATAATTTGGCCGCAGGGAAAAATTGGTCTGCTCCGTTAGCCTCAGTCAAACAAACAAGTCCTTTTGGTCCTCGTTGGGGTCGATTGCACGCGGGAGTAGATCTCGATTTAGAAACAGGATACCCCGTTTATTCAGCCTTTGACGGAATTGTTCGAATGGCTAGTGTCGATTGGGGAGGATATGGAAAGTTTATGGTTGTCAGACATTATAATGGACTAGAAACTCTTTATGGTCACCTTTCCAAGCAATCTTTAGAACCAGGAACATTTGTAAAAGCAGGGGATGAAATAGGTTTAGGTGGAAATACAGGTAGAAGCACAGGATCACATTTACATTTTGAAACTCGTTTTGAAGGAAATCCATTTAACCCCAATCAAGTATTTAATTTTGGTACAGGTGAGCCTCTTTCTGATCATTTGTTGATTACGGCACAAACTTTTAATACACGTGCATTATCCCTCAGAAACGAATATGGTAGCGTTGGAGAAAAAATCAGAACCAGACGTAAAGCTTGGACTAGAGTTCGTAATGGGGATTCCTTGTATTCGATTGCACAAAGAGCGGGGATGTCAGTTTCTAAATTAGCCCGATTAAATGGTTTACGCTTGTCGTCAACGATTAGAGCCGGAAGACGTTTAAGAATTCATTAATATGGATATAAAACTTGATATTTTGGTGATGGCTGCGCACCCAGATGATGCGGAATTAAGTTGTTCAGGAACGATCCTTTCCTACATTAATCAAGGAAAAAAAGTAGGTATTGTTGATTTTACAAGGGGCGAAATGGGGACAAGAGGAACTCCTGAAATCCGATTACAAGAGTCTATTGAAGCTACTAAAATCTTGGGATTGCATGCTAGGGAAAATTTAGGTTTAGCAGATGGTTTTTTCCAAAATGACCAAGCAAGCCAGTTGATCTTAATGGAAGTAATCAGGCGATACAAACCCGAAATAGTGCTAGCTAATGCACTCGAAGACAGACATCCAGACCATGGAAAAGGTGCTAAATTAGCTATCGACGCTTGTTTTTTATCCGGTCTTCGAATGATTCACACGACAGATTCCCAAACTAAATTAGAGCAAGCTGCTTGGCGTCCAAAACATGTTTATCACTACATTCAAGATCGATATTTAGAACCAGATTTTGTGATCGACATCACAGAAAATTGGGAAACGAAAGAAAAATCGATTCGAGCATTTAAAAGTCAGTTTTTTGATCCAAACTCCCAAGAACCCAATTCCTATATTTCAAGTCCTGATTTCCTATCTTTCATTCAAGCAAGAGCTCAAGAAATGGGCCATAAAATAGGTGTAAAATATGGAGAAGGCTTCCAAAGCCAAAAGACGATGCAGGTAACGAATTTATTTAGTTGACATTAAGGCGCTAGTCGGCCGATTTTCCAAATTTTTTCATCGCTTAATTCATAGATCACCCGATCATGTAATCGAGAAGTACGTCCTTGCCAAAATTCAAAATAAGAGGGAATCAATTCAAAACCTCCCCAATGCGGTGGTTTGGGTATTTCCTGACCTTCATACTTGGCCTCCAATTCCTTAAAAGTCACTTCTAAAATATCACGTGATTCGATGCGAGAACTTTGTTCTGAAACCCAGGCACCTATTTGCGAGGCACGTGGTCTATTTTTAAAATATATCTCAGCCGTGGCTGAATCTACCTTTTTAGTGATCCCTTCAATTCGAATTTGGCGTTCTAATTCGGCCCAAAAAAAAGTGATACATGCCTGAGGATGTTTATTCAATGACTCACCTTTACTTGATTGATAATTCGTATAGAATGAAAATCCTTCACTGACATTTTTTAATAATACGATACGTCCATTGGGCATTCCATTTTCACCTATAGTGCTCAGGTGCATGGCGTTGGGCTCAGGAACCTGACTAGCTTTAGCCTCAGAAAACCATTTTTTAAATTGTTCAAAAGGATTTTTATCCACAGAAGATTCCAATAATTCTCCTTTTTGATAATTGATTCTGAGTTCAGCTAAGTTCATATTCGATCATTTTTTCATATCTTTACTCAAGGTAAAGTCCAACAAATTTAGTTAAATTCTATGAAAAAATTATTCCTATTTGATGCAATGGCACTCATATATCGAGCTCATTTTGCATTTGCTAAAACACCCAGAATTTCGTCAAAAGGAATCAATACGAGTGCCGTTTTTGGCTTTGCCAATACCATTTTAGAAGTAATTCAAAAAGAAAAGCCTGATTATTTAGGCGTTGCCTTTGATACCCCCGCTCCTACTTTTCGACACATCGAATATACCCCATACAAAGCTCAACGTGAAAAGCAACCTGAAGATATCACGATTGCTATTCCCTATGTAAAGCGCCTTGTGGAAGCTTTAGATATTCCCATTTTAATCTTAGATGGCTATGAAGCGGATGATGTGATCGGGACTATTGCCAAAAAAGCAGTCAAAGAGAATCCAGAAATGGTCGTTTACATGATGACTCCAGATAAAGATTATGGTCAATTAGTCGAGGAACGAATCAAAATGTATAAACCCGCATTCATGGGAAAGGGAGTTGAGGTATTAGGTCCCAAAGAAGTTTGCGCGCGTTGGAATATAAAAAATGTAGACCAAGTCATTGACATGCTCGGCCTCATGGGAGATGCTGTGGATAATATCCCAGGAATTCCGGGAATCGGTGAAAAAACGGCACAAAAACTATTGGAAGAATATGAGTCATTAGAGAATTTGTTAGAAAATACGGATCAGTTAAAAGGAAAATTACAAGAGAACTTAATCAATTTCAGGGAGCAAGGAATCTTATCAAAACACCTTGCACGTATCTTATGTGAAGTTCCAATCGAATATGAAGAGGAGAAATTAATTGCCACTCCTCCTAATCGTGCCCTTTTAGAACCCCTATTAGACGAGTTAGAATTTAGAACATTAAGGAAAAGAATTTTAGGAGAAGAAAGCCCAGCAGCGACTCCAGAACCTAAAATGGCAGCTAAGAAAGATTCAAACCAAATGGATATGTTTGCCGCATCTTCAGCTCCGCAAACTGCTCAAGTTCAAGGAAGTATAGAGGAGAGCGTTAGTGAGCCAACTGATTTTAGTTTCAATAATTTACAAAACACAAAACATCAATATCATTTAATTCAGGGGGAAGCAGCCATCAAATCGTTGATCGGTTTTTTAGCTCGACAAAGTTCATTTTGCTTTGATACGGAAACGACTAGCTTATCCGTTGTAGAAGCGGAGCTTGTAGGAATGTCATTTGCCTACCGAAAGGCTGAAGCATTTTATGTTCCCTTTCCTGAAAACAAGGAGGAATGTCAAAAACAAGTTGGCCTATTCAAGGAAATATTCGCGAATGAAGCTATCCAAAAAGTGGCGCAAAATATCAAATATGATATGAGTGTATTGGCCAATTATGGCATTGAAATCAAAGGAGATATCTATGATACGATGTTGGCCCATTACCTAATCGAGCCAGAAAAACGTCATAATATGGACGCGATGGCCATGTCCTATTTAAACTACGAACCTATGTCGATCGAAAGTTTAATAGGCAAAAAAGGGATCAAGCAGGGAAATATGAGAGATGCCGATGTGATGGCTGTTAAAGAATATGCCGCTGAAGATGCTGACATAACCCTCCAATTAAAACCCATTTTAGACCAAAAACTATTATCCAATCCTAAGGCCATAACGCTTTTGCAGGAGGTTGAAATGCCCTTATCTCGTGTTTTATCATCGATTGAAAGAGAGGGCGTTAATTTAGATATTCCATTTTTGAAAGAAATGTCTAACGTGTTGGAGGTCGATTCCAAGGTAGTCCAACAAAAAATTTATGAGGCAGCGGGACAAGAATTTAACATCGCATCACCAAAGCAATTGGGAGAGATTTTATTTGAAAAATTAAAACTAGATCCCAAAGCAAAAAAAACGAAAACCGGTCAGTACATGACGGGGGAAGAAATTCTTTCTAAAATGGAATCTGAGCATGCGATCGCTTCCCTCATTTTAGATTTCCGTGAACTTCAAAAATTAAAGTCGACCTACGTGGATGCCCTACCCGAATTGATTTCTAGCAAAACGGGGCGAATTCACACGTCGTTTATGCAGGCGGTAACGGCCACGGGTAGATTGTCTTCTAAGGATCCCAACTTACAAAATATCCCTATTAGAACGGTTAGGGGACGTGAAATCAGAAAGGCATTTATTCCTAGAAATGAAGAATATCAGATCTTATCTGCAGATTATTCGCAAATAGAATTACGAATAATGGCTGCTTTTTCTAAAGATGACTCGATGCTCGAAGCATTTAACAACGGCTTAGATGTACATAAAGCTACGGCGGCTAAAGTTTTCCATGTTCCTTTGGAAGAGGTTAACTCCGACATGCGTAGAAAAGCTAAGACGGTCAATTTTGGAATTATTTATGGGGTATCGGCTTTTGGCTTAGCGGGCCAATTAGCTATTTCGAGAACGGAAGCAAAAGAAATTATCGACCAATATTTCATCGAATTTCCTAAGGTAAAAACGTATATGGACACCTGCGTTCACACGGCACAGGAATTAGGGTATGTTGAAACGGTCTTGGGGAGACGAAGGTATTTGCGTGACATCATGTCGGCCAATATGAATGAAAGGGGATTTGCTGAGCGAAATGCAATCAATGCTCCTATCCAAGGTTCGGCCGCAGATATGATCAAAGTCGCCATGATACAGATTCAGAATTTCTTAGAAAAAGAAAAATTAAAGTCAAAAATGATTTTAACTGTGCATGACGAATTGGTTTTTGATGCACATATTCCTGAAATTAATTACCTTCGTGACAAAATAAATGACATCATGTGTCATGCATTAGATTTGGGCGTGGTGATGGAAACAGGAATTGGCGTAGGGGCCAACTGGCTTGAAGCCCATTAAAAAGAGATTGTTTTGAGGATATCAGTAGCACTTTGCACCTTAAATGGGGAGAAATTCCTAAGAACTCAATTGGCAAGTTTGGTCGACCAAACCATGCAAATAGATGAAGTTATTGTCTTTGACGAAGGTTCAACGGACAAAACTATGGACATCTTAATGCAATACAAGGATCGATTGCCCATGCAAATTCATCAAAATGCGACTCGCTTAGGGACTTATCGCAATTTCGAAAAAGCGATTTCCACTTGTACAGGAGATTATATTTTTCCAGCAGATCAAGATGATTTTTGGGATAGTCAAAAAATCGAACGAATTGTCACGTATTTAAATCAAAGACCGGAAATCGACGTTGCGTTTACCGATGCGGTGTTGGTGGATGAATTTGGCCAAATATCAGGCAAAAAACTATGGTCTACCTTTCGATTTAGAGAACAGCAACAAAATGAGTGGAAAGCGGGGAAATCGCTAGAAATATTGCTCGATGGAAATAGGGTGACTGGGTGCACGATGTGCTTACGGAAATCATTTTTTAATAAAATAGCTCCTTTCCCTTCCAATATGCCAAGCTATTTTTTGCATGATGCATGGATGGGAATTGCTGCTTCTTTAGAAAATAAAATTTCATTTATTCCAGCTTCGTACGTACAATATCGCCAACATTCTGAACAGCAAGTGGGTGTCTTAGGATTCCAAGGAACACCTCCTACCCTTTGGGAAAGGATGAAAAGACCTCATTCAGAAAAAGTAGGTCCCTATGAAAAGAGATTAGATTATCTGACTCAATTAAAGATAGCCATTGCAGAAAAATTTCCAAATCAATCCTTTGAGCCTTTGGATACCAAAATCGAATATTATAATCGAAGAGCAAACCTTCCGCACGCTCGTTGGAAAAGATTAAAAAAGACCTTATTAAATCTGATTTCAGGTAATTACCATAGATTTAAAGATATCGACTCTGGGCCAGGTGCTCCTTACCTAATGTTTTTTGGAGATCTGATTGAGTAATTAATCGTTGAATCGCTTAGTTATATCTCCATAAGAATCAATTCTGCGATCCCGGAAAAACGGCCATGTTTTACGGTAATATTCACTTGAATCTACGTCAACAGCCACAATGGCCACTTCCTCTTGATCGTGAGAAGCTTGAAAAATAACCCGGCCAAATGCGTTGGAAACAAAACTTCCACCCCAAAATTGCTGGCCATGCTCTACCCCCACTCGGTTTACCGATACCACAGGAATACCATTAGCTACACTATGTGAGCGCTGAATCGTCTGCCAAGCCTGATATTGTTCTCTGTTTATTTCGTTGTTTTTTTCCTCTAAATCCCAACCAATCGCCGTAGGATAAACCAAAACTTCAGCACCTTTCAATGCGGTTAAGCGGGCCGCTTCAGGATACCATTGATCCCAACAAATCAACACGCCGATTTTGGCAAAATGCGTGTCAAACACTAAATAACCTAAGTCCCCCGGTGTAAAATAATATTTCTCGTAATAGCCAGGATCATCTGGAATGTGCATTTTTCGATATTTGCCCAGATAACTTCCGTCGGCATCAATCACTGCTGTGGTATTGTGAAAAATACCCGCTGCTCTTTTTTCAAACATGGATGCGACGATCACCACCCCTAACTCTTTTGCTAAATCTCCAAATTGATTCGTTAATGGACCGGGGATCGCTTCCGCTAAATCAAAAAAGGAAGGATTTTCTTCGTAACAAAAGTAAACCGACTGAAATAATTCTTGCAGGCAAATAACTTGGGCCCCCTCGGATGCCGCCTCACGAATCGCTGAAAATGTTTTTACAGCATTTTTTGACTGATCTTCGTCGCAAGACAATTGGATTAAGGCAAATGATACATTTTTCATACAGATGCAGCGGCGCTAAAAATAGGTTCCAAAGATATTTTATTCATACAATCAAAGTGATCAAGGGGGCAAAAATTGGTGCCTTGGGTCGTACAAGGCCGACAAGCCAACTCCTCATTTGAAATGGATATAAATTCAGTTTGATAGGGATACATGCCAAAATCAATATGGGTACTCCCCCAAATAACAAATATTTTCTTTTTCAAGGCGACAGCAATGTGCATCATCGATGAATCATGGGTGATGACAAACTCTGCCTGACGCATCAAGCTTGCCGATTGCGCTATGGACGTTTTATTGCAGTAATCAATTACTTTTTCAGGAAACAAGGTAGACAAACGGTAGCCATAGTGAGCGTCCCATTCGTCCCCTATTAAAACAATTTGAGCATGTACATGATCACACAATTCAATCATTTTGGGATAAGAAAGCACCTTAGTAATATGTTGGGCACCGATGGCATAAACGATGTATTTTCCCTTAACACCAATATCGGCAGGATTAAGTTCTTGATTTTTGGGGATGAAAAAATCGAGTCCCTTTTGGTCATTAACTATGCCTAACGATTTTAATGAATCAAAATTTCGATCCACTAAATGTTTCTTAGGTAGGTTATTGATTTTCTTTTTAACTAGTAATTTTCGTTCAGCCGTGAACTTATCAATTTGAAAAGGCCATTTGAACAAAAGCGCACACAATAGGTGTGATCGAAGATTTTTATGAAGGTCTACAATAGCATCAAAGCCGATTTTTCGTAGTTTATTAGCTAATTTCCAAATGCTTCCCTCATATGCATGTACCGCAAAAACATGCGGATTCCCGTCCCACAATTGGACATTTTGCGCCTTCGTTACGATGTGAATTTCAACTTCAGGGTAAGTAGATTTCAATGCACGCACGATTGGAGTCGTTAAGATTATATCTCCAATGGATGAAAATCGAATGCACAGAATTTTTTTCATGAACTTTATTTGATACAAAATTAAGAAAAATCTATTCTAAGCCTCAAACTTTCATTCTTTTCGGTAAATTGCGAACTAATTTGATTGATTGAATGGAAAATAAAAAGACCGACACAGCCTCAGCTTTAAAAGATATTATTTCGCATGCCAAAGAATATGGATTTGTTTTCCCGTCCTCAGAGATCTATGATGGACTTCAAGCGGTATACGATTATGGCCAAAACGGTGTTGAATTAAAGAATAATTTAAAAACAGTTTGGTGGAAAGCAATGACCATGTTACAAGATAACGTGGTGGGGATTGATGCTTCCATCTTTATGCATCCATTAACTTGGAAAGCTTCTGGCCATGTGGATTCGTTCAACGATCCCATGATCGATAATAAAGATTCCAAAAAAAGATATCGTGCAGATACTTTATTAGAAGAAAGATCGGCGCTTTTGGAGGATCAAGGTAAGGCAGATGAGGCAAAAGCTTTGATGCAAAGTATGGCAAAATGTTTGGATGCCGGTGATTTAGAGGGGGTGCGCCAGCTCATTATCGATCAAAAAATTACTTGTCCCGTTTCCAATACGTCTAATTGGACTGAAGTCAGACAGTTTAACTTAATGTTTTCAACCCAAGTGGGTGCAGTTTCTGAGGATGCAAGCTTGATTTATTTAAGGCCTGAGACGGCTCAAGGGATATTTGTCAACTTCCTAAATGTGCAAAAAACGGGCCGTATGAAAATCCCATTTGGGATTGCTCAAATAGGAAAAGCATTCCGTAATGAGATTGTTGCACGTAATTTTATCTTTAGAATGCGTGAATTTGAGCAAATGGAAATGCAATTTTTTGTTCGTCCAGGCACTGAAATGGATTGGTACGCGACCTGGAAAGAGACACGTATGAAATTTCATCAGGCAATCGGTTTACCCGCTGACTCTTTAAAATTCCACGACCATGATAAGTTGGCCCATTACGCTAACGCGGCGGTCGATATTGAATATAAATTCCCATTTGGATTCAAGGAAATGGAGGGTATCCATTCAAGAACTGATTTCGATTTGAAGAGTCACCAAGAACTTTCGAAGAAGAAACAGCAATATTTTGATCCAGAAATCAACGAAAATTACATCCCTTATGTGGTAGAGACTTCCGTAGGTGCTGATCGCCTATTTTTAGCGATCCTTTGCAATGCTTACACCGAAGAAACGGTGGGAGAAGGAGAACAAGAAAAACAACGTGTATATTTGAATTTCCATCCGGCCTTAGCCCCCGTAAAAGTAGCGGTGTTGCCATTGGTTAAAAAAGATGGACTTGCTGAAAAAGCACAAGAAATAGTTAATCAAATTAAATTTGCCTTTAATACAACATATGATGAGGGCGGTGCCATAGGCAAGCGTTATACTCGTCAAGATTTAATTGGTACCCCTTATTGTGTGGTCGTTGATTATCAAACGATGGAAGATCAAACGGTAACCATCCGTGATCGAAACACAATGAGCCAGGAGCGCATTTCTATAGCAGACCTAAAAGAGAAAATTGGTCATGCTGTATCGATGGAGCGTATTTTTGAAAAATTACTTTAGTAAAAACGCAAACAACGACGATTATGATGACGGAAGAAAATGATGAAACACAAAAAGCTTCAGAGGGGGAAAACCCAGAAGTTTTAAAAGAATCAGTGGCTCCAGAGCCGGAAACAGACACATCAACGGATGAGATAGCATCAGCTCCGGAGAGTATTGAAACTGAATCCGAACTTGCGGAAGAACCAGCCAATGAACAAGAAGATGTTCCAGAACAGGAATCCGAAGAAATAATGGTTGACGTGGGGATTACTATTGAAGAACCTACTCAAGAAGTTGTTGAAGAGACCGTTGCTATTGAAGAACCTACTCAAGAAGTCGCTGAAGAGACCGTTGCTGTTGAAGAGCCTGAGGCAATTGCAGTTGAGTCCCTAGCAGCATTGGTTTCAGAAGAAAATACAGAAAGTGCAATTCCAGAGGTTGTTGGCGAAATTTCTGAACCTGAGGTAAACTCTACTTCAGAAATGTTAGATATCCAATTGCCTAAGCAAGAAAATACCGTTGAAGATAAAGCGATTGTTTATCCCGTATTAGATTATACCAACCTTTCAAAAGAAAGTTTGTTGGCATTTTTCGAATCGGCTAAAGCCATTATTCAAGCGCAAGCAGCCTCTAGCACATTCAAGAAAATTGATGAAATAACGAAAGAAGCGAAAATTGCTTTTGAAAAAATAAAATTTGCGGAGAAGAATGAAGCCTTGGCTAGTTTCAAGGAATCCAATGAACAATCTGAAGAAGGATTTTCGTTTAAAGGAGATGAAATAAATCAAAAAATAGATTCTTGTATTCAATTTATTCGTGGAGAGCGTCAGACATTTTTCCAACAAATGGAAAAAATGAGAGAGAAGGCATTAGAAGGAAAGACCCGATTAATTAATGAACTGAGAGTTTTAGCCGATGCGGATGATAATTCTGACCCAGCGCATGTAAATGCAAGTTTTAAGGTATTTAAAAAATTACAGGATGAGTGGAAGAGCTTAGGTAGTGTTCAGGGAAATATGAACCAAACGCTTTGGCAAAGTTATCATGCCTTAGTGGACCGTTTTTATAGCAATCGGAGCATCTTTTTTGAATTATTGGAATTAGATCGCAAAAAGAATTTGCAGGCGAAAGAAGTCATTGCAGCCAAACTTGAAAAATTGGCCGAAGCCATTCAGGCGGGTGGTGCTTTACAAAAATTATTAAAAGAGGCGGAGGAATTATTTGAAGAGTATAAGCACATTGGGCCAGCGCATCGGGATGCCAATGAAGCTATGTGGTTGCGCGTGAAGAAATCACTTGATGTATTGTTTGAGCAAAAAAGACAAGTCAATGAGGCTCAAAAAGGCATATACCAAGAAAACCTAGCGGTCAAAAAAGAATTATCCGATTTGATGCATACGTATGCGTCTTTTACATCAATCAGTATATCTGAGTGGAACCAAACGTCCAAAGCTGTTTTAGCTTTACAAGAGCAGTGGGGGAAATTGAAAGGTGGGCTGCCGCGTGAGGGTGGAAAAGAGGTAAGTCATCTATTCTGGTCTGACTTAAAAACATTCTTTAAACACAAGAGTGAATTTTTCAGCAAGATTGATGCAGAGAGAAAAGCAAATTTGGCGGCTAAGCAATTGTTAGTAGACCAAGTTAATGGTATTGTTGAAACAGGCACTGAAACACCTGAAATTACCAATATGGTGATTGGGCTGCAAAAGCGTTGGAAAGAAATAGGTCATGTACCTGAAAAGCAAAAAGATCAAATTTATGCTAAATTCAAGGCTGCCTGTGATGCCTATTTTAATTTAAAAAGAGAGAAAAACAAAGGACCTCAGGATGAGGAATTTGAAGCTAATTTAACGGCTAAAAATGGTATTTTATCCACTATGCAAGCTATGTTAAAAGATGCTGAATCGTTGGCCAATTTAGGTAACATCAAAGCAGAATGGGACGCTATCGGATATGTACCTAGAAAAGATGTTAAGAATATTCAAGAGAAATTCAGGAATTCTTGGAACTCATTAATTGATTTTGCGAGAACTCAACCGGCTGAAAAATTAGCGGCATGGGGATTTGAATTGAAATCATTGTCGGCAGAGAGTAACCACAGCAAGGAAGAAAGAAAATCGGCTGCTCCTGATGCTCGTAAAAAAATCCAGGCCTTAGAAAATGATATCGCGGTGTTAACCAATAACTTAGAGTTTTTTGCTAAGTCAAAAAACTCAGATAAGCTAAGGGCTGAAGTCGAGAAAAAGATTTCACAGGCAGAAGCGGAAATAGAAAAATTGAAAAAAGAGTAATTTTTTTCAAGCTAGGTTTGGCATTTTAACCTAATTCGG
Organism: uncultured Cytophagaceae bacterium; assembly: GCA_903933935.1. Taxonomy (GTDB): domain Bacteria; phylum Bacteroidota; class Bacteroidia; order Cytophagales; family Spirosomataceae; genus Aquirufa. The sequence goes on along the minus strand of CAIZMB010000077.1, from coordinate 400 downwards.
TTACTTTTGCAAACCAATTTAAGCCTCCTTAGCTCAGCTGGTAGAGCAACTGACTTGTAATCAGTAGGTCATTGGTTCGATCCCGATAGGAGGCTCTTAAAAGCTCGACAGAAATGTTGAGCTTTTTTGTTTGTAATCAGTAGTTTTATTGAGAAATAAGCTTTCGATATCAATTAAACAATGAATGCGTTAAAGTCAATAAAATAGCTGTTTAGACAATTAATAATATGAAATTCATATTATTGACTCACTTAATGACCTAATTTATTTTTTGGCTTACATGCTGAAAACAATAAATTGTTATCTATCTATGTGTATAAGCAAGACCTATAATCCATCAGTAATAATTTGAAAAATTATTCAATATACTCCATTTGACTAGCACATTTTAAAAGTATTT
>CAIZMB010000076.1 GCA_903933935.1 uncultured Cytophagaceae bacterium | reverse complement strand
TGGTTACCACCCTCATGAAGGTTCTATGTTTACCGATGAGGGTCAAAAATTTATTGAAGATCATTTGCATCACCCCAGAGTGGTGGCTATTGGTGAAATTGGCTTAGATTATTACTGGGATATTACCTATAAAAAAGAACAAATTGATGCTTTTAAAACACAATGCCATTGGGCGTTAGAGGAAAATAGTTGGGTCGATATTCATTGCCGAAAAGCTTATGCTGATTTAATTGAAATACTTTCCATGAAAGAATTTCAACAATTAAAAGGAATTATTCATTGTTTTTCAGGAGATGCATCTGAAGCAACTAGATTAACTAAATTGGGTTACTCACTAGGAATAGGAGGAGTTATTACCTATAAAAACACAAATCTATTCGATAGCATTAAACACATTGATTTAAGCTTTATTGTATTAGAAACAGATTCTCCATACTTAACTCCGGCCCCATTTAGAGGAAAACCTAACCATCCTAAATACTTAAAGTTGGTCGCTCAAAAACTTGCTGATTTATATGAAATGCAAATTGATGAACTAATAAATATCACAACAAAAAATGCATTAAAATTTAAAACTTTTTCAAATTTTCAATAATGGAGTGATTCAAATTGTGCCAATTAAACAGTGCATTTTTTAAATTAATCACCACTTTATTTTGGCTCTTTAATAATTTTCGTATATCCCCATTTAGAATTAATTTTCCTTGGTTTATGATACCAATCGAGTTACTTAGTTTTAATACATCAGATAAATCATGACTTATAAGAAGGCAAGGGATATTTTTGATTTCGATAATCTCTTGTATGATCGTTGCAAATTCCAACTTTTGTTCCGTATCTAATTGGCTAAATGGTTCATCCAAAACTAAATATTCGATGGGTTCGCTAATTGCATTTAAGATACCTAATTTTTGTTTTTCCCCACCGGACAAATGTGTCACTTGTGTATTTAATATCTTTTGTAAATGAAAAATTTTAACATATTTATTTATTTCTTTTTGTGGAGAAGAAGATTTTTGAAAAACAATATTTAAAAAATCTAAAACGGTATGAAAAGGTTTCAAATGTAAATTTTGCGGCAAATAGCCTGCTTTAAGAAATTGTGGAATTAATCTTTCATCATGATTATTCAATTCAACTCCATTTACTAGGATACTCCCATTTTCATTTTGCAATAAACCTACCACAATTTTAGCAACTGTACTTTTTCCACTACCACTTTTACCAATCAAAGCAAATATTTCTCTAGGTAAAACATTTATTCTTATATTAGACAATTGAAATAGGTCATTAACCCTATGATTTTTAATTCTAATTTTTAACATATCTATTTATGCTTTTATGTGGCATTGATGTCGGCACCTCATCTATAAAATTAAGTGTTGTAGAGGCATCTACAAAAAAAATAATTCATACTTGCTCTTTTCCTGAAACCGAAAATGAGATAATTTCTACTTCACCAGGTTATGCAGAACAAGACCCGGAACATTGGTGGTATTGTGTTAAGCAAGTTATTAAAATGGCTAATGCCACAAAAAAATACAATCCATTAGATATATCTGCTATAGGAATATCTTATCAAATGCATGGATTGGTAATTTTAGATAAAGATAAACAAGTTTTAAGACCATCAATCATTTGGTGTGATTCAAGGGCAGCTAGCATAGGCGATCATGCTTTTGAAGCTTTAGGGAAAGAGAAAATATTAAAGGATTTGTTAAATTCTCCCGGTAATTTCACTGCATCTAAATTGGCTTGGGTTAAAAATAATGAGCCTCAAATATATGAGCAAATTAAGCATGTGCTTCTACCTGGTGATTTTATCTCCTATAAATTTACTAATGAACTAACAACGACCATATCTGCATTATCTGAAGGTATCTTTTGGAATTTCAATAAAAATGAAATTTCTAAAGATTTATTGGATTATTATGGCTTCGACATTTCTTTGTTCCCAGAAATCAAACAAGTATTTGAAAATCATGGACAAATAAGTAATACCATAGCTTCTGAATTAGGTTTGTCTACCAACTTACAAATTACCTATAAAGCTGGTGATCAACCCAATAATGCACTATCAATTGGCGTAGTAGAACCAGGTGAAATAGCTACAACAGCTGGGACCTCAGGAGTTATTTATGGAGTTAGTTCAGAGTTGAAATTTGATCCCAATTGTCGTGTAAATTCATTTGCACATGTTAATTACGCTAACGATTTACGAAGAATAGGAGTTTTAATGTGTATCAATGGAACAGGTATTTTAAATCGTTGGTTAAAGGAGAACTTTTTTCCGACAAATAGTTATACAGAATTAAACAATTACGCTAATCAATCAGAAATAGGTTCAAAAGATTTAATGTGTTTCCCATATGGAAATGGTGCTGAAAGAATATTTAATAATCAAATCATTGGCGGAAGCTTTAGAAACTTAGATTTTAACAGACATAAAAAAAATGAAATTTCTAGGTCAGTCCAAGAAGGAATAGCATTTTCCATGGTTTATGGGTTGGAGTTATTGAATTCATCTGGAATCGTTCCACAAAAAATTAAAGCAGGATATGCTAACATGTACTTAAGTTCTATTTTTTCGTCAACGATTGTTAATGCATCTAATGTGCCTATTCAATTATTAGAATCCGATGGTGCTTATGGAGCTGCTTTAGGAGCTGGCATAGGTTGCCATTATTACAAATCAGTACAAGAAGGCATCAATTCTCTTCAATTATTGTCTGAAATACGACCAGACCAAAACAAAAATAAAACAATGGATTTTTATGAAAAATGGAAATCTGAGCTATTAAAAATGCTGTAAAAAGGCAAAGCCTCTCAATTTCTTGAGAGGCTGTACCCAGAGCCGGAGTCGAACCGGCACGGGCTTGCACCCACGGGTGTTTGAGACCAGCGCGTCTACCAATTCCGCCATCTGGGCAAATAAATTAAAATTTGCAATGCAAAAGTAGCTTTTCAAATCCGCTTTTACAAAAATAAATAGAAGATTCACACATCTATTCGTATCGTAAAGCTTCCACAGGATCCATTTCTGAAGCTTTGTATGCTGGGTAAATTCCTGAAAATAAGCCAACTAGTATGCAAATAATGATACCGATTGTCATCCATAACCAAGGAATAATAAAACTTGCATTGCCAGAACTAATACCCTGAGCAATTAAATTTCCTATGGGTATCGCCATAAGAATACCACCTATACCACCGATTAGACAAATTACAATGGCCTCAATTAAAAACTGTTGTAAAATGCGAGCAGGTGTTGCTCCTAATGATTTCCTTATACCGATTTCTCTTGTACGTTCACTAACAGAAACCATCATAATATTCATTAAGGCTATAGCTGCACCTAAAAGAGTTATAAATCCAATGACAAATCCCCCTACTCGTAAAGTAGATGTTATACTTTCAAAACTTTTTGCAATGGAATCAGAACGATCTATAGTAAATGAATCATTTCCTCCAATAGGATCCATCCGAACTTTACGCATTATGCCCCTAGCCTCTTCCATGAAGTCATCAAAATTGACAACTCTTATTGTTGATGTTGTTATATCAAAGTTTAATTGACGCCCTACAGCCATTTTCCTTCCGGTTTCCAATGGAACCATGATTACTCGATCGTCTCCACCACCCATCATATTCCCTTTTTTTGATAATATACCAACGACTTTCATTTTTAATCCACTAACAATGATTTCTTTATTTATCGGATTCTCTTTTTCAAATAATTGATCTATAACATCTACTCCCAAAATGCATATATTAGTTGCATTCGTATATTCATTTGTTGAGAAAGGTCTACCCATACTGATTTTATACCCTTTCATGTCTAAAAAATTTTCATCAATGGCCATCAGCCTTGAATTTGGATTCGTTTTTTTGGAAAGATATTTTGCAATAGCATTAAATGAAACATTTGTCTTTAAAGAAACATTACCTTTTTCCTTAAAAAATTCTTTATATCGATATGCCTGTCTATAATCAATGTTTTTGAATTTTTTATCTCTTTGACCTTCCCTCCTAATTTGCATAGCGGCTCTATTTCGAATATCAAAGGAATTAGCTCCTAATCCAGAGAATGAATTGTCCACAGAACTTTGGATGCCATCAATAGCCGTTAAAATGCCAACCAATGAAGTTATGCCAAGAGAAATAATGAGAGCGGTAAGTATCGTTCTTAATAAATTACTTTTTATAGACCTTAAACCCTCAAATACATTTTCTTTTAAATTCATTTTGGTTACCTAAATTATAATTTTAGATTGCAATTTATTACTTATTTGACTTGTAGAAAAACCAATGAAGTATCTAATTTTTCCATTAATCACAATTATGTTGAATTTAGATGTATTAAATGCCAAAAGCATTTTGATACCCATGGATAATACACAAAAAAATCATTTGAAATCCTATGGAATTATATACAATCATTTAAAAAATGGTAATAATGAAGTTAAGTGGTGCTTGAATTATATGGGGGGATCCTTTTTAGTTACTTATGATGATAAACTTTATGTAAAAATAATATCCCAAGGGATAACTTGTTCGATTCTAAAAGATCAAGAAACTAATCTTTTAGTAAATCAACTTAATGCCATTGAAAATAATATGGAAGTTGTTACGCTAAATAAGTTTGCAAGAATAGCCTTATATTCACCTTCCTCAGCCTCCCCCTGGGATGATGCAGTATCGTTGGCACTTAGATACGCTGAAATACCTTTCGAAATCATATATGATCAAGATATAATTAATGGTCGATTACTAGAATTCGATTGGATACATCTCCATCATGAAGATTTTACTGGTCAAATGGGTAAAATGATTACTCAAAAAGATCAATTATGGTATCAAAATCAATTAATTGAAGATAAGAATGTGGCCAAATCAAATGGTTTTAAAAAAGTTTCACAATTAAAAAATAAGATTACCCGAATGTTGAAATCATTTATTATCGGTGGTGGCTACATGTTTGCTATGTGTACAGCGACAGATACATTTGATATTTCTTTAGCAAGTTCTGATATAGACATTGTAGATTATAGTTTGGACGGTGATCCAACCTCAGAAAATATAAGTAATAGCTTGAAATTTCAAGAAACTTTAGCCTTCACAAATTTCACCCTCTATACAAATCCAAGAGTTAACGAGTTTTCCGATATAGATGCCTCACCAAATTTTTCAACTCGAAAAATTCCGGAGGAATTAGATTATTTTGAATTAAATGATTTTTCATCAAAAAATGATTTAATCCCTTCTATACTAAATCAAAATCATGAAAAATTAATACATGGATTTATGGGACAAACTACAGCATTTGCCTCATCTAAAATTAAACCCAATATTATAATATTAGCAGAAAATCAAAAATTGGAGGAAGTGAAATATTTGTATGGTACTTTAGGGAAAGGGTTTTTCTGCTTTTTAGGAGGTCATGATCCAGAGGATTATCAGCATTTTGTCAATGAAGAGCATACTGATTTAAGTTTGCATAAAAATTCTCCAGGATATAGATTAATATTAAACAACATCTTGTTCCCTTCTGCTCAAAAGAAAAAACAAAAAACTTAAAATAATTTTCTTAAATAATAATCTTCGCCAGGAACCATTATACCAATTTTCATATTTGATTGGGTTCCAAGTCTGATGTCTGTTTTTATAGGTTTAATGACACTAGAAGCAAAAAACAAATACTGAGCTTCTTTTGGTATTTTTTGTAAACCCATACCGAAAGGATTGATTGGAATTAATTTTCGTTTAAAGTCCTTACCCCATAATGGATATTCGTAATCATCATTAATAGTGCCTAAAGCTACTATTGCATTAGATGGGACTATTTTTTCAAAATTTTCATAGGCTAAAGTAATATCTGGCCTAGAAACAGTAAGTGCCTCTATCCTATTTAACTTAAAAATGGATTTTTTTCCATAAGCATCAAATGGTAAAGCTCTTAAATTCAAACCAATGGTAGACAAAGCAGAAATAGAAATGATAATGACGGTAAAACAAAAGATTAATTTAATAAATATAGAGGGTGTCTTATAAAATAAATAATCTCCTATGTAGATGAAAAAGGGGACTATATAAATCAATGAACTAATCATATATCTCCCTTTCCAAGGATCATATGGAGCCGAGTAAGCCAATAATAAAAAATGTAAAATATAATCTAAAACCACAAAAATAAAACAAAAAAGACACTTTTTTAAAATATCAATAAAACTTTATTCTCAATAACTAAACCTAAAACTAAAATAAGCCAAAAAT
>CAIZMB010000075.1 GCA_903933935.1 uncultured Cytophagaceae bacterium | reverse complement strand
CCATCTGACATCCACAGAAAAACCTTTCGTGTAGAATTAAAAGAAAAATGCTAAATTTATTTTTTTTAAACCGGCCTTGAAAATACTGCATACTTGTAAATATTTCTTTCCCTTCCTCGTGCTTTTTTTAAATAGTCAGAAAATTGTAGCACAAGGATTACAAAATCGGCTCCTACAAATCAATGAGCGGATAAAAAATGCAGAAGATTTTAGTCGAAAATTAGATAGCAATTACAAAAAAAGCATTCGCATTGCTGGGGAAAGAGGCCTTAAATTAAGGGAGGATTTAGGGAATGGAAGATTTTTAAGTCTCCAACAAATCAATGAAATAGGCGAACCGCTTTATATTATAAATCACTCTAACGCACAAGCTGCAGCCACAACCAAAACAAACCAATTATACTCGGGTGGAAGTATTGGTGTTTCATTAAGTGGAAAATCCGATACTATGTCAGGACGATTAGCCGTTTGGGATGGCGGAAATGCTTTGGCTACTCATCAAGAATTTGGAGGTCGCATCAAACTACAAGAGAACTTAAGTACAACTGATATTCACAGCACCCACGTTTCAGGGACTATGATTGCATCAGGAGTGAATGCCAATGCGAAAGGAATGTCCTTTGGTGCAGATCTTAAATTATGGGATTATAATAATGATAATGCGGAAATAAGTGATGCATCTGTACCCAAAACGGGACCCCCTTTGTTAGTAAGCAATCACTCTTATGGATATCAGTCAGGATGGGTTTATGATTCAACAAAAAATAAATGGCAATGGTGGGGAGAGGACAAAGTAAGCACCTTCGAGGACTACAAGTTTGGTTTTTATGATACCAATGCGCAAAATTTAGATAAAATTGCATTTAACGCCCCCTATTATTTGATGGTCAAGTCGGCCGGAAATAGCCGGGATACGAATGGTCCGGAGGCCGGAAAATACTATTTTCTAAAAACGTCTACCAAAGATTCCTCCAACGTTGCCAGAAGTAAAAACGACGGGTATGACATTATTTCGACTACTGGAACGGCTAAAAACATCTTAACCGTAGGGGCCGCAGAATCCATGTACACCATTCCCGAAAAAGGTAGTGATGTGACTTTGGCAAGCTTTTCATCTTGGGGACCCACAGACGATGGCAGAATTAAACCAGATATTGTAGGAATCGGAACGGATCTTTTATCCACTAGTAATGCCTCCACCACAAGCTATACTTACCTAAGTGGCACCTCTATGGCTACCCCACAAGTATCCGGATCTATCTTTTTACTTCAACAATTATACAATCGTCTAAATACCAATACCTTTATGCGTTCTGCTACCTTGAAAGGTCTCGTATTGCACTCAGCATTGGATTTAGATGTGGAGGGCCCTGACTATAAGACGGGTTGGGGTCTTTTAGACATGGAAAAAGCGGCAAAAGTTATTACAAATACTAGTTCATCAAACTTGATTTCGGAAGGCACGTTGTCCAACACGGCCATAGATAAACGTTCATTCATCGCATCCGGGAAAGGTGATTTGGTTGCAACGCTTTCTTGGACTGACCCGGAGTCAACGGTCTTCTCCATTACCGCTGAAAATTTAAACAACCGTAAACCTAAATTAGTCAATGACCTAGATATTAAAATTACGGATGGTACAGGAAAATTTCTACCCTTCATCTTAGATCCAGCCGCCCCTGAAAAAATCGCTGAGACAGGGGATAATATCCGTGACAACATTGAAAAAATTATTATTAAGGGAGCCGTTCCTGGAAAATCATATGAATTAACCATTTCACATAAGGGGACTTTACAAAACAGTAAGCCACAAGATTTCTCTTTGATTCTTTCCGGAATTGGTGGGAAAGCTTATTGTGCGATTACGCCAACAAGCCCACAAAATATCATCAAGTCATTGGCCGTTGGCACCTATTCGAATACCGTATCAACCTATCAAGACTTCACATCTACACCAATTCCGTTAGAATTAGGTGGGTCTAACGATTTTAAATTAACTTTCTCAAGTACAGCTAGCAAAAAAATAAAAGTCGCTGTAGACTGGAACCAGGATGGAGACTTTGAAGATTCGAATGAGATAATGCTTGCCAGTGACTTAATTACAGCTGATAGCTACACCGCAAAATTTAAAGTACCGTCCAACTTAAGTATAAATCAATTTTTCAGGATGAGGGTGGTCAGTGAGCTAGGGAATTCATCTACAAATGTGTGTGGTAATTTAGGAACCGGAGAATCTGAAGAATATGTCATTCAAGTCATGCAGGCATCTAATGATGTAGGAATCATGTCTATTTCTAATCCGACAAATAGTTATTGCGCCACAAACGGTCAGACATCGCTCCAGGTCCGAGTGAAAAACTATGGAAGTAAATCACAAAGTAATATCCCTGTCTCGTTAAATTATTACCTTGAAAATAACTTACAGGGGAGCCTTACTGGCAAAATAACAAAAATCGATGCGGGCAACGAGCAAATTATTACGGTAACTGGAACAGCTAATTGGATCGCAGGGAAAACTTACAGCTTTAAAGCGACTACTAATCTAGATGTTGATCAAAATACAAACAATGATTTATTAAGTAGTAGCCAAATCATTGAAAATCCGCAAGCACCCGTTGGGACAGGTCTTTTCTGTTCAGGAGCGACTTCTTTAAATTTAAGTGCTGCTCAAGGATACCCACTTTGGTACAACAACAATGTATTGGCGGCATCAGGAACTACTGCAACGGCCCCTTATGCGACTAATTATACCGTAGGCTATAATGACTTTTCAGGATCCATGAAGCCTGTAACGAAAAAAGAATTTGGTACTGGTTCTTATTATGAAAATTTTGGGCCGGCTCCTATTTTTGATATCAAAGTACCCATTATTCTACAGTCGGCCAGAGTCTATGTTGGGACCTCGGGGACCATCACTTTTGATGTTTTCAACTATGAAAGTGGCGAATTAGTTTCCTCGGTTACGAAAGATTTGAATGCCACAAGAACGCAAACTAACTCCACAAAAGTTAATAGCCAATTGACCGACGACAAAAATGATCCAGGCCAAATAGTTGAGCTTAATTTATCATTCCCAAAACCTGGAACTTATATACTTGCTCAAACATGTAGTAATGGAGCAACGATATTCCGAAGTAATAAATCGTTAACGGATACGGTAAATACCCCCACAAATCTGGGCTATCCTTATACGATTCCCAATATTTTATCCATGACTGGAGCGCTTTACAATGGAGCGCCCATCACCACAGGGTACTATTATTTTTACGACATGAAATTCAAGTCGCTGGGCTGTCCAAGCCCAAGGTCTGTCGTGAATATCACAACGGCCAAAACTCCAGAAGCTAGTATAAGTCCTGTAGGTACCCAAACAGTTTGCGTAGGTGGCTCCATTTTAATTACCGCAAAATCAACGGACAACCCAAGTTTTCAATGGTTACTCAATGGCGTGGCCATCAGTGGGGCAATTACTTCTACCTATGAAGCTAAAAAAAGTGGGACCTATCAGGTTAAAGCGACCATAAATGGCTTATGCACAAATACATCCAGCGCCTTAAATTTAACTGTTTCAAGCCCATTGCCGCCAGCAATTACCTACGTGGACGGGACGATGAAAATAGCAGGTACTGGAACTATTCAATGGTATGTAAATGGGGCAGCCATTCCTGGAGCCACGACATCTACCTATACTCCCGTTCAAAGTGGTTTATACTCGGTTTTCCTTAAAGATGTGAACGGCTGCAGCGCGACATCCGATTTATTGACGATTAATATATTGGCCACTGAAAAAGAAAATCCATTTTCAATGTACGTTGCTTTTCCAAATCCAACCATTGATTTGCTAAATGTAGGATTGCCTCAAGCCAAGGCAGGTACATATGCCATTGAAATTATTGATATGAATGGGCGGATTTTCCTCACCGATAAAATTCGTCTAGAGCCTGGCGCGAACCAATTGAAAATTGACATTTCTAAGATTCCAGTGGGAACTTACCTGGTTCGATTGCCCGAAATCGTAAACCAACCAAGCATGAAGTTTATTAAAAACTAACGGATTGTTTTGACCAAGTATCGACCACTTGTTTTGCCTGCTAACATGTCTTGCATGAGACTAGGGGCTTCTTCCAAATGGATTGTTTTTACGATTTTATCCATCGGGAAATTCCATTCTTTAGAAAATTTATTCCAAACTTTTTGCTTCAACTCTAAGGGAGAATCAGCCGAATAAATGCCTAACAACCGGGCTCCTCTTAGTATAAATGGATAAATCTGCAAGTGTAATTCGACACTAGATGCCATGCCACAAGCTGCCACTGACCCACCGGCCTTAAGACTTTTTAAAATTTTAATTAACGTGTCTCCTCCCACCGTATCGATCGCTCCTGAGAATCGCATGGGATAAAGTGCTTTCGTTTTTTCCTCGTGGAATTCCTGCCGATCAATTATTTCATTTACGCCGATTGACTTCAAAAAACCGTGTAAATCTTTTTTCCCTGTGATGGCAATAACTTCAAATCCCAAATGCTTTAATAATAAAATACTGCACATCCCCAAACCTCCGGTAGCCCCACTCACCGCAATAGGGCCATCACTAGGAATAATACCGTTTTGTTGCAAGGCCAACATAGCCATGCCGGCGGTCAAACCAGCTGTGCCAATTTGCATCGATTTTTCAAGCGTTAATCCTGAGGGTAATTTAATTATCCATGGGGATGGAACGGAAACGTACTCGGATAATCCTCCATGAGCATTCATTCCCAAATCGAAACCCGTAATGATCACTTGACTTCCTGGTTTAAACTTGCCCGCTGGATCATTAATCACAATTCCTGCTGCATCAATCCCTGGAATATGAGGAAAATTTCGAGTAATCCCTCGATGACCAGAAGAAGAAAGTGCGTCCTTGTAATTTAAAGAGGAGTAAAAAACTTGCACAAGAACCTGCTCGGAATTTAAAACATTCATGGGAATATTTGAAACGGAAGTTACAAAAGTACCCTCTCCATTTTCACTCGTTCATAAACCTTTAAAAGTTTCCATCATTAATTCTTTGTCCAAAGGAAAATCATTCGAGGCGAATTTTGATCATCAAATGAATTTAATTGATAATCGCCTAATAAGCCTGTCCAGGTGAGGCCTGAGTTAAATGCATACTCCATGAAATCCGATTTGGAAATTAATTCAACCTTTTCTTCAAAATGAAATGTCTCCTTTTGATCCGTAAAATCAATCGACTTATACAGAAAACCATTTTCGGCCCAGCGATTTATTTCGAAAGAAATACCTTGTTTGATCACTGTCTCTTGGCTAACTAAATGAGTAAGCACATAAGTAGGATTGAAGAAATCCATTAAAAAAACACCTCCTGGCTTTAGCGCGGCACTTAATGAATTGAAAGCTGCTTGATTATCGGATTTTACATCAAAATAACCAAAGCTAGTAAAGAAATTACATACCCATTCATAGACTCCCGCTTTAGGCAGCGGGTCTCGAATATCATGTACGAAAAAAGATAAATTTTCAGTAGAATAAAGATTGGCCGCCTCTATGTTTTTAGGAGACAGATCAAATCCGTCGACTTTAAATCCTAGTTCATGTAATGTTTTGGCATGTCTTCCCTGTCCACATGCGGCATCTAAAACAAGGGAATTTTTAGGGGTTTTTAACTTTTGCTGAATAGCCTTTATGAAAGCTGAAGCTTCATTTTCATCTCTTTCATCATATAAAATATGGTAATAAGGAGAGTCAAACCAGGTACTAAACCATTTCAACTTAGACATTATATACCAGTTTCAGTCAATTTTAAAAAATCCTGATAGGCTAATTTAATGCCGTCTTCCAATGCTATTTTATGGTGCCAACCAAGGCCATGAAGTTTAGAAACATCCATCAATTTTCTAGGTGTACCATCGGGCTTTGATGTGTCCCAAATTATTTCACCCTTAAATCCCACGATTTGTTTCACTAGGGCTGCCAAATTTTTAATCGTCACATCTTCGCCGGTACCTATATTGACCAACTCCGATTCATTGTAATTTTCCATTAAAAACAAACAAGCCTCCGCAAGATCATCGGCATGTAAAAATTCCCGCATGGGCGATCCTGTTCCCCAGAGAGTCATTTCTGAAGCAGATTTTTCCTTGGCCTCATGAAATTTGCGAATCATCGCAGGTAAAACGTGTGAATTAACTAAATCGTAATTGTCATTTGTACCGTACAAGTTCGTCGGCATGACCGATATAAAATTACATCCATATTGTGCCCGATAGGCCTCACACATTTTAATTCCGGCAATTTTAGCGATTGCATAAGGCTCGTTCGTTGGCTCTAAATATCCACTCAATAAATAGGACTCCTTCAGGGGTTGCGGTGCTAATTTTGGGTAAATACAAGAAGACCCTAAGAACATTAATTTCTTAACTTTATTTAGATATGACCCATGGATAATGTTGTTTTGAATCGCTAAATTTTCATATAAAAAGTCGGCTCTATAGGTGTTATTTGCCACGATTCCGCCAACTTTCGCCGCGGCTAAAAATACATAATCCGGCTTTTCAACGTCAAAGAAATCTGCGACTTGCTGTTGATTTCTTAAATCTAATTCAGTAGATGTCCGGGTCAATAAATTAGTGTACCCTAATGATGTTAATTTTCGAACGATCGCGGACCCAACCATTCCTCGGTGGCCAGCTACATATATTTTAGACTGTTTTTCCAATTCAATAAATTTTTAATCCAATAACATTTTAAAATTTAAGCAAATTACATATTATCACGCATCTAATCATTTTAATTTCTAATTTTGAGAAATTTTTTAGCGATCTGTGCGTTAATCCAAACATGAGTATTCGTAATTTATATATTTTGTTTTTGGGACTCTTTGGCACAATGGCCTATGGTCAAAACAATGCAATCACCTCCAACAAAAAACCAGTAATAGATACCACGGTTAAATCCAAAGGATTTCTAGGAGGGAGACTATCAACTGGGCTAGAAAGTAGCCTTGATAAAGTTAAGCAAGAAAGTGCGGATTGGAAAAAAGAAAGTCGGGCCTTTATTGAAGAACTTGGGATCAAAGATATCGGAGTAAAAGCGAGTATTGCTTCGAGAAAAATCAAGAAAAAAATTGTTGTTAAAGATGAATATGCAAACATTAAGACGGATCGGCGCTTGGGACAATATGGCAGTGGAAACCGAAGTACAGTAGAGGAAATAAATGTGGTCAAATTTGTAGAAGATGAATCACTTAGTACTTATGCGCAGGAAATCTGGTGGTTTGATCCAAATCAGTCTCGCATCGTAAACTCATCCATTAAAGACAATAAAACCGCGCAAATCTGCCATGGTCCGTTCAAAAAAATAGTCAATAATGTTATTGTTGAACAAGGGTTTTTCCATATGGGAACAAAAGATGGTCGCTGGGAAACTTTTGGACCTGAAAATGAGTTAGAGACTAAGGTATATTATGAACGTGGCTTTTTAGCTGGTTCAAGGATTACGTATCATGACGAGGCAAAAAAGAAAATAAAGCAAGTGGTGCCTAATTTTTATGGAAAAATAAGAGGTAATTATTTATCTTTTTATCCGAGTGGTAATTTAAAAGAAGATGGTAAATTTGATGACTCAATCAGAATAGGCCGCTGGCGTGAATATTACGAATTCGGCACTGGAGGAAGATTAAAAAAAGAGTGGCGATATGGGAAAGATAAATTTGATGTATCAGAGCCAATATTAATGGTAGAGCGAGATTCCCAAGGGAAAATTATCTATCAGAATAATCAAAAATTTGATTGATGAAAGTATTTTGTTTGTTTATGGTCTTGTTTTGGTCTCTTGGAATGATGTTTTTTCCCAAAGAAACTCAATCTGACATTTCAAAAATTCAAACATCTCAATTCACGTGGCATACCGAAGAAAGTTTTCATGCACATGAGTCAACATTTAATTTATACTCAGCAAGTAATTTTGGAGAGGGGGAAGAAGATGACGAAGTAAACGACGAAGATGAAAATAACTCAAAGTGTTTTTTTTCAAAAAAAGACATTCAATTTACTTTT
>CAIZMB010000074.1 GCA_903933935.1 uncultured Cytophagaceae bacterium | reverse complement strand
TCGTTTGCAACGTGACAGGTGTTTCTGCCGTCGGTTTTAAAAAGTAACCTTCTCCATACGTTAAAATGGATCCATAATGACAAGTAATAATAATTAAAATCAATAAAACGCCGAACAAATATGTTCGATAGCGAATCCAAAAATAGGAAGCGAGAGCTAGGATGAAAGTGGCGATTCCGGACCAGCGGTGAAAAAAAACAATTTCATCATTATAGTCGCCAGATGAAGCTAAAAGCCAACCAGCTAAGCAAGAAATACCTGCCAAAATACTACCAATCAATACGAGTATAGATATGGAAGAATCAAAATCTTTTTTAGAAATAATTTGAAAAAAATGTAGCCCAATAGCCATCAGAAGAATTCCAATGGGGAAGTGAATCAATAGTGGATGCAATTGACCTACAAACTCAGAAAAAAGCGCAAGCCTTGTGATTTCCATAGGGAATACCTATTCATATATACCTTTGGCAATTTTTTCGCTGATTGATTTTGGAGCCACCCAAGCTAAAAATGCGCCCAACTTATTTATGAAACCGGTGATAACTTCAGGTTTTTTTGCAAACATGCCATCAACTGCCATTTTAGCCACGGACTCAGCCGTCATGGTTATTTTCTTAGCTGCATTTCTAGCCTTATCTGGTAAATTAGCTCGGTCATTAAATGAACTAGTTGTTGCACCTGGACTGACAGCCGTTACTGAAATACCTTTATCTTTCCATTCATGAAACAAACCACGAGAGAAATTCAAAACAAATACTTTTGTAGCTGCATATAAACTCATCAGCGGTATGGCTTGATAGGCTGTTGAGCTAGCAATATTAAGTACATACGCCTGACCTTTTCCGGTGAGCATGGGATAAAATGTATGGCAAGCTTCTACCAATGCATTCATATTGACCTGCATCATTTGTTGGTTTTCAACAAAAGAGTACGATTCAAATTCCCCCACTAAACCATAGCCAGCATTATTGACCAGAATACGCAGGTCAACTTGCTTTTCCAAAACCCACTGATATATACGAGTCACAGACCCTTGATCACTTAAATCTGCTACTAAGTAGTCAACCGTATTGGCATATTTTTTTTCAATCGCCTCTTTAACTTGTTGGAGTTCATAGGAATTCCGAGCGACGATCAATAAATCATAGCCACGCGAAGCCAATTCATTGGCTATTTCTTTTCCAATCCCTTTACTAGCTCCCGTAATTAATGCGTATGACATAAATAATTTTCTTTATGATGAAAAAAAAGCTGCTCAAGGAGCAGCTTTAATCTTATTTCTTGGGAGCAACAGCGCCAGGAGCGGCTGCTGCTGGTGCCGGGTTAAAGTATGCTTTTATATCAGGGTCATCTGCTTTAATCTCTTGAGCTTTTGTGAACAAATCTTTCACTTTAGCCTCATCCTTTGTTACAGATAAATGATATCCACCTAAAAACTTATATGCCTCAAATAATTGATTCTTATCTTCTCTATATTGAGTGCTTTTTTCAGCTTTTAACTGATCAACTACCGCGATAAATTTTTCATAGTAAGGAGCACCTAACCATTTCGTTCCATCATAATCGATAAAGTTGTTGGCACGTGCACGATTGATATAAAATGGAGGCCATTTGTCATTCACCGAAATAGCCTTAGCAAACATAGAATCAGCACGCATCGCCATGGCTGGTCGGCCAATCGTATCTGCTTTATTGATATAGGCAGCCGTTAAATATAAATCCATGGCTACTTTAAAATAATCTCCTGATCCCACCGTTTGAGCTCTTTTCACTTTCCATTCGATCGATTTAGTCCCAGCAACAGAAGCTTCTAAATATCTTTTTTGCTTATATCGAATGTCGTGAATCAAAGAATACACATTGTTATTAGTATCTAAAGGCGCAGCCTTTTCCATGTAAACAATGGCTAAAGAATCCTTTCCTAACCCTTGATATCCTTTTCCAAAATACAAATCATCCATAAAGTATGGCTTAACTCCTTTTTTAACCATCTCATCTAAATTGTCGATACCTTGTTGGAAATTACCCATTTCAACGCGTGAATACCCACGCATACGGTAAATGTCATTATCACGAACTCCACGCTTATCAGCCTCATCCGTATATTTCATCGCTCCATCATAATCCTTAGAAAGGAAAAGTAATTTGGCCGTTTCCATGGTTACTTCTGGAGTAGCTTCTGCTTTTTCAATGTACTTCCTGAAATAACGAGAAGCATTTTTGTACTGACCACCGATGATCAAATACTCACCATATCGACGATGTCCTGGAGCATAATTTGAATCTAAGTCCAAAGCCTCCTTGTAGCGCACTTGTGTTTCTTTATAATTTTTTCCTCTCAAATAAACCGTTCCAATTTTAACCTTAGCTTTTACATTTCGTGGATCTTGTGAAATAGCAGCTTCATAAGCTGTCACCGCATTACCCCCATCGTTTTTAATTAAAAAAGCATCTCCTTTAACAATGTAATGCTCTGGCGCAGGTAATTTTTTATCCTTCAACATACGCTCTTGAATGACATCAATTAAACGTATCGCTTCACCTGGATCATTATTATTTGCGTTAAAGCTTTCCTCTTTTCCTAAAATATAATACATGCAATAAGCCTCAGCAATGCGATATAAAACATCAATATTTTTTGATTTTGTATCGGCAATAATTTTATCAAACTCAACTTTTGCGGCAGAGACGTTGTTTTGTCCCACTAAAATAGAAGCTAAGCCGACTTGGTTTAAGTAATTTTTAGGATCTGCAGCTTTGCCCTTTTCAAAAGTAGCTTTGGCATTATCCCAATCGCGCAAATGCAAATAATATAAACCTAAATTGAAGTAATTCTCACCCGTAGGAGCAGAAGCCACAAGTCCATCAAAAACCTGTTTAGCCCTACTTGGCTGATGTCGATCTAAAAAACGAAAACCGTCTTGTACCGTTTGACTAAATGCTACGTTGGATATCAATAATCCTACACCCAATATCCATGATCTAAATTTCATCATTGTAAATTTTATTTTTTTGCTAAAATATTTTTTTTCAAAGGCTTAGAACATCAAAATGTTCAATAATATAATCTAAAAGTTTAATTAAAATCGAATGACAAAATTAATTATAAAAATTTAGATTTTGTCATTTAAATAAACAAATTCTTCGCTATTGGTTAATTTGGTAAGTTCTAATCGTGATAGGTCGGGTCAGCGGAATCAAGCCCGCC
Organism: uncultured Cytophagaceae bacterium; assembly: GCA_903933935.1. Classification (GTDB taxonomy): domain Bacteria; phylum Bacteroidota; class Bacteroidia; order Cytophagales; family Spirosomataceae; genus Aquirufa. The sequence continues at coordinate 4,301 of CAIZMB010000074.1, read as the reverse complement.
TTTAAAACAATGAGCTGACCCATCTCGCCACAAACGTAATTTACAAAACCTGTTCCTAAACCTAGATGTGATTCTTTTAAAATCAACTTAATTTCCCTACGTAAAGGATACGTTTTTAAGGCCAAATTATATCCAAAAGGTTGCAAATATTTATCTTGTGCCAATCCATCTTTTTCAGCGACTGACATTACATGAACCGACTTAATGAATCCTAACGAAGTAGGGTTATCGCCATCACTAATCCAGTTTGATCCAATAATTCCCAAAGCATTCGAATGATTTTTAACATACTCAATAACAGCCGGATTAGAACCAGCCGCAAAGACGGCCAATTTCTGAGTGGCCGGAATACCTAATTTGTCGATTAAAAATTTAATGTTACTTGAATTTGCTTTATCGACCACCAATAAAATTTCTCCGGAAACAGAATGGGCTCCCAATTTATTCCAATCGGAAATCTTTCCTTGCAATAATTCTTTCAAAAGGGGTAAGCTAATTAAGGTATCCGTATTTTTCTTATTAGTTAAAAGAGCAATACCATCTGCGGCAAATGGGAAACTGCGGTAGGTTATTTTTTCACGCGTAAAAATTTCTTTTTCTTTCGAGGTAAGGTCGCGGGAAACTACAATAGATCGAACTTTTTCATTCAACAAATCGGCAACCGCTTCATTTTCAGGGGTGAACTTTAAATTGATGTGGGCAAAATGATAATTATTCTCAAAAGCTGTTTTTTCAGATTTTAATAAAAGCTGAAAAGACTCATCCACAGCAATCGTAATTTCACCTTGTGCTGGGCCGTCTTTGATGTCCTCTTTCTTACTGAACAACGAACAGGAAAAAAGGATGTAGGAAAGGAAAAATACACCAAATAAATTACGAGCCGTATTCACCATATTCATCTTCATTTAATTCTTTATAATACAAATATGCTCGATAAAATCTAAAAAAACCATAGGCCAAAAACAAGAACCCAAGGTAATAATTAATGGACAAACCAAACCAAATTCCTAGTTGGGCCTCCGACCAAAACGCCACATAAACTCCTAGCAAACAATAAGCAAGGGCAGCGATTAATCTAAATAAAACATTAATTACTTCTGCAGCTGACAATTTCATCATGAATTTTAAAAACAATCAGACCTGCCAAAAACAAATTTAGCAGGTCTGAAGGAAATAAATTAAATCTTATTCAGATAATACGAAAGTAATTGGTTGAGTAAATCTTGAACGTACTGCACGGCCAGACTGCTTGCCTGGATTCCATTTAGGTACTGATTTAATCACGCGAATCGCTTCCTCATCGCAACCAAATCCTACTGATTTCAAAACCTGAACATCTTGTATCGTTCCATCCGTATTAACAACGAACTGAACATATACTTTACCGCCTACGTTTGCACGCTGAGCAGCTGATGGGTATTTTAAATTTCTCTGAAGGAACGCACCAAAGGCACGAGGTCCGCCAGGGAATTCAGCTTGTTGTTCCACCGCAGTAAAGATTTCATCTTCTGCAGGCTTAGGTGGCTCTACCGGAGCTGAACCTTTCGCATCTGGATCAACAGGTGGTTCGAAATTTTCCGTTTCACCCTTTACCGTTTCAGAAGCTGTATTTCCTTTTACCTCCTCTGGTGGCGGCTCAGGCTTTGTAACTTCTTCATCATGCTTAATCTCCGGAGGTAAAAACTTAGTCGTCGTTACCTTAGGGATTTCTTTGGGTGGTGGCGGCGGTGGCGGTGGCGGCAACTCTACCTTTTTCGGTGGAGGTGGCGCGTCTAATTTCATTACTTCAGCTGTGATCTCTTCTTTGGTATTGAGGTTTGCTGTCAACTGTTTCCAGAATGCTGCAATCAACAATGCGCCCACGAAAAGAGCAGAGCCTAGTAATACCGACCGTTTGATAACCTTTGGATAGGTTGTCCTTAGCAAGAAAGCACCAAATTCTCGGTTCTTCTCTCTAAAGATAATGTCATCCAATGTAGCATCTTGGCTTATTACTTGTGACATAGTATTTCTTAATTTAAAAATTTATTAAATAGGCTATCGCCATTTTATTTACCTGAACGTTTAATTAAATCCTCCGAAGCTGGATCAATCGCTAATAAAGCATAACGCTTATTTCCAGTAATCGCACATTCATCAAGCATATCCACCATATTACGGTATTTTGCTTTTTTCGTTGGTTTAATCACGAGCGTAAAATTGTTACCGATTTTCTTCTTCAAATCCGCAATTACCTTGCGAATACCTGTATCAGAATAATCAGTCACCTCTAATTTAGTACCTGCTTCAGTCGGGATACCTTGGTAATAATACACCTTAAACTCATCTGGAATAACCGTTAAGGTCTCAGACAATTTAACTGGTGACGTTTCCTTTGTATCCGTCTTATCAGGCATGTTTAATTGCATGGTTACGGGTTTAGCTAACGTAGTCGTTAACATAAAGAAAGTAATTAGCAAGAAGCCTAAGTCCACCATTGGTGTCATGTCAATTTTGGTTGACATTTTTTTACTTCGCTTCTTCCCTCCGCCTTTCTTACCCCCACCGGAGCTATCTATTTCTGCCATTTCTTAATCTAATTAATAATGAATACTTATTTAGGTTTTCCTTCAGGAGATGTAATCAACTGAAATATATTGATATTCTGCGCTTGCAAAGTACCAATGATATCACTGAAAATTTCATAATTAGAATTCTGATCTCCCTTGATCGCAATCTTCAGATTCGGATTTGATAATTTGGCATATCCTACCCAATATGACAGCTCGTTATTAGCTGAATCGATCGGAATACCTTTTATCAATTTTTTCGCATCTGCTGGTTTCATATTCAACACTTGACGCATCGCACCAGCTGGGTAGCCTACAATTTCAGAAGCCATATAGTTCTTCTTCATCTCTGCTGTTATTGCAACTCCATAGCGACTAGCCATGCGCTCTAACATAAACTCCCTACCTAATTGATCGTCAGATGCCAAATAAACACCACCCTCATTCGATACACTTATCGTCAGCATACCATCTTTCGCATTCAAAGGTTTCTCTGAAATAGATGATGGTGGAACTATGGTAACTGCCTCCTCAGGACGAAACTTCGCGGTTAACATGAAGAACGTCAACAAAAGGAAAGCCACGTCACACATCGCTGTCATATCGAGTGATACACTTTGTCGTTTGGCTTTAACTTTTGGCATAACAATTAATAATTTGAACTGTGAAAAATAATTTAAAATAGGCTTGCGCCCAAAAGGTTCAAATATTAATTATGATGCGTAGCATAATTTTGGTTAACGCTCAAACCAATCTCATCAATGCTATAAGTCAACTCATCAATTCTAGATGTAAATAAGTTGTATGCAATGATACAGATCGCTGAAGTACCAATTCCTAACGCTGTATTTACAAGCGCCTCAGAGATACCATTTGCTAATGCTGTTGAATCTGTTGATCCACCTGAATTTCCTAAAGCCGAGAACGCCTTAATCATACCGATTACCGTTCCTAAAAGACCAATTAACGTGGATACCGAAGCTAATGTAGCGATGATCGTTAAGTTTTTCTCTAACATAGGTAATTCCAATGAAGTAGCTTCTTCAACTTCCTTACTTAAAGCAGCTAATTTTTGCTCCTTATCTAATGACTTGTCACCAGTTAATTGCTTGTATTTTTTTACTGCAGAAAGTGTTACATTTCCAACAGATCCTTTTTGCTTGTTACATGCTGCGATAGCTCCTTCTGTATCATCTTTATCCAAAGATGCTTGAATAGAACGAACGAATGCGTTAACATCTCCTGTTCCTTTCGCTTTTCCAATAGTCAATAAACGCTCAATTGAAAATGTTAATGCCGTTAAGAAACACGTCATCAAAACGGGTACAATCACACCACCCTTATATACGATACCAAAGTAATCGCCAGGAAGTGGATGACCTTCATTTGTTCCACCCTCAAAGTGTGAACCATCTCCCATCACGAACATGTAAATAAGAATGGCAATAACAAATAGAATAATTAAAATTAAACCTGCAGAAATACCGCCAGATTTTTTTTCAGTTGCAGCTGGCTTAGCAGCTGGCTTTGGTTGTTGTGTACTCATTAGTTTGGTAAATTTGGGGTTAAAAAATTAATAGTTTACATAACACTTTTAAAAAATACCTGACGCGTAGTTTTCATAATTATCGCTTCGTTGATATTTTCAGTGAAAGCAAAAGTAATGTAATTCTAATTTAATTTTAACATGGTTTAGGTTATATTAAGATGATTTTTTTTTCATGCCATTATAGCCTATTGTACTATCTTAAT
>CAIZMB010000073.1 GCA_903933935.1 uncultured Cytophagaceae bacterium | reverse complement strand
GGCCCAAGAGGTGATACGGAATACTTCAAATGTGATTTCAATAGATCAATCCATTATTTCGTATAAACTTAGTTTTATTATCAGGCCTTTCCACATATTTATTTATATCATCGTATGTGCGATTATGTATTTTCGACATCTAAAAAAGCAACATGAAAGCCTTATTCCCGTTTTCAAAATTAGGTGGAATAGAAATTGGTATTTAATCTTTTTGCTATTTTTATTTTTTACATTCCTCCCTTTTTTGATCATTTCATTCATTTTCATTTTTTATGGAGCTGCGGCATTAACGAATCAATTTGCCATCATGACCATAAACTTTTCTACATTTTCATTTTTCGTTTCTAATTTATCTATTTTACTCTTTCCCAAAGAGTTGTATGGAATACCTTTCCTTGGAAAGCAATTAAAGAAATTGGGTGATGAGCAGTCTGAAATTGAGGAGGATATTCACTTTAATAAAAAAGTGAGCACGTTTTTTTTAGGCCCAAAGCGACTATCTGAAATTTCAGATGCAATCAATGAATATTTATTAGGCAATCCATGTATCCGCCCCGGTTTTAATTTAAGTCTAATGTCTTTGGAAATACAAATCCCCAAACACCAATTGACCTACTTTTTCAACGATCATCTGAAAATCACTTTCAACGATTGGAAAAATGAAATCCGAATTGCACACTTCATCCATTTGTTGAAAAATGGGCAGGCAATCAATAATACCTTGGAAAGCCTTTCTCAATCTTCAGGATTTTTGTCTAGATCTAAATTCACGAACGCCTTTAAAAAGAGCCAAGGCAAGACCCCAACCGCCTATATTAAGGACTTGAATTTAGATTAGCCTGTACCCTTTTGTCAAAAGGGTTTGATTCAATAAATCATTCAGAGTTGTTTTAATCGCTGTTTTTTGCGCAGTTTTGGACCTTTTTAATCAATGGGTCCATAGTCATCACGTGTCAAATTTCGTGAGCAAAATTCTTTCTATATTTTTGACCTAATCCTCCTAAGGGTATATATTTAGATCAGATGATTCTAACCACTAATGAAAGAAGAATTCAAAAAAGCTGGGTTTTATAAACCCAGCTTTTTTTTTGTTTTTAGGGTCATGGCCAAATTGTTCATCAGATCGTTTCTCCTATTTTTCATAACAATTTCATGGTCCATTCGTTAGATTCACATGAAATCATTCTCTATTGAACAGATCAAATTGATGGATCGTTTTACGCGAACTCATTTCATCAATACCCTTAGCGGTTTTAAAAGTGTCTCATTAATAGGGACATTAAATAAATTAGGGCAGGCTAATTTGGCCATATTTAGCAACCTAGTTCATATTGGGGCAGATCCCGCATTAATCGGATTCATCAATCGGCCCACAGAAGCAGCGCCGCATACCTTAGCCAATATTCAAGAGACTGAGTATTATTCAGTGAATCATATTCACCCAGGGATTTATGAAAAGGCGCATCAAACGAGCGCTAAATACCCTGAACATATTTCTGAGTTTGAAGCCGTGGGCCTAACTCCCCTTTTTAGAAATGGAATTTCAGCTCCATTTGTGGAAGAATCCCACATTCAGTATTTACTTAAATTGGAAGAGGTTATCCCCATTAAATTGAACGGGACTTTTTTGGTTGTGGGCTCGCTCCAACAAGCTTTCATTCCGGAGAAAATCATAGAAGAGGATGGTTATTTGTCCATCGAAAAAGCCAATAGCCTATGTTCTTTAGGTATTAATGGATATTACGAGACCAAATTCTTGGATAAATTACCTTACGCCAAACCCTAATTTATTCGATTAAATACCAAGTATACGAATCAGGTGCAATCGTAAATTCCAACGCAATATCTTTTGTAGAACTTAGAGCTACAGCTTTTTTCTTTCCGTCTTTTGACGTAAGATTAGCCATTTTTGAAATGCCCGTATAATACAAAGGCAAGTTGATTTTCCGTTGCATAATTTCTTTGGTCGGATTATAAAGCATCACAAAACCCTTATGCTTTCCCCCCGGATTTACATGTAAAAAACCATCCCAATCCCGGCCATCCGGTCGGCGCAACTGGATCATATCCGCATTCAACACATCGCGGTATTTTTTGTACCAGTCCAACGTTTCTTTCACCATGACCCTGGTCTCTTCACTGTCAAATAGCCTTGGCCCTCGGTAACACGCTTGTACCCCAGCCCCATAATATTGAATCATGAGTTGGTGATAATCTTTTAAATGCTCTTTCAAAGGTTCTAAAACCGCCTCGGGCCCACCTCCTTGATATCGGGTTAGGGGCACAAAACCCCAGCTCATTGCCGCCGTCTTTTCAATCGTTCCATCATGGATATTTTGACGATTCAATATTTTTTGTTGGTCCCTCGAAAGACTAAAATTCACTTCCCGATACCCTATCCCAATTTTATGCGTTCCATCTAAAAAATACCAATCTGGTGCATTGATATAAACGCCTTTTTCATTGAGCCAACGATATAATTCCTTTTGAATTTCCATCTGACGCCACTGTGAATCTTTCAACCCTTCATGTCCCGGATGGACCGTGGACGCACAAACATCCCCCGGATAAGGCCCGTCATTTTCCCAAATATCAAAACCGGTTTTCGTGTAAAATAACTTTATTTTATCTCGATAAGCCAGTCCCCACGGACTTCCAAAACAAGGGGCATTTCCAAAAAATGCACCACCCGGTTTGCCCGTTTTAGGATCGATGACATCGTCGGCGTCGCTGATGCGCCGACTGCTAAACAACGAATATCCGCCAATCAAAATGTTTCTTGCATGGGCATAATCGGCCAGTGATTTCCAACGATTTAGATTAGCCGCAGTCGAATCCTCCATTTTTAAATGACTTCCAAAACTGAGAATAACCGCTTCATATCCCGTAGCTACACACTGGTCAATGGCCGTTTTAACTTCAGCATCATTTTTGCTGACCAAGTGCATGAAGATCGGATTTTGAGTCGTCCATGGGGCAATCTTTTGATACATTTTACGAATCATTAAGCCCCTTCTTTGGCGATCATAACTATCCATTAATAATTCATGCGTCCTAGGAGATTTAAAAATCTCACCTGGTTTTAAATCAATTCCTGGCGCTTTTTCGGGATAAATTTCCAACAAACATGGCGTCTCAAAATTATAGTTGACCTGCGAAGTATAACTAGGCTCCGTCTTCCAATGCGTCGTTTGATCACTTATGTCATAGCGCATCGCATTGTTAAATGCATAATTCGTCTCCACATAAATACCATGCTGTTTCTTCATTTCTTCCGGTTTTCCCACCACCGCACTTTCTTCTTCCACTAATCCCAACACCTCATGGATCACTCGGTCGAGCCCTAATTTTGCCGCGCTCTTATTTTCAATTTGTACCCATTTGATGAGTAAAGGTAAACCGTCGATCAACTCATAATTAACATATACATGAACCCCTTTAAGCTCAGGAAGAGGTGAGGTAAATTCAAAAGAAATTTGTTTTCCAGTCGCCTGCTCATGATTGGAAGCCCAGGTTTTTCTTTGCCAAGAAATAAAGGGTTTCACATCCGAAACTTTAGAACCTACAAAAACAAAATCTTCCTGTCCGGCTGTCATTTGTGATAACCATTCAGGCTTTAAATAGGCTCTTTCTTTTTGGCCTTCCATGCCTCCCACCGCATACATCTTCCCATTTAAAATGACCTTTGCCTCTGGCTGAACCGCCCGTAAAAGCTGTTGGCCATTGCTTAAATTTAGATAACTATAACAAGCTAGATTTTTTCCAAAATAAAATTCTCTTCTCAAAAGGCCATTGTCTAAAATAAATTTCGACCCTTGCTGAATGATCGTCGACTTCTGCTGAATAGGTTTAATTAACCAGTCATTCTGAATATCAACAAATTGGCTTTTACTTTCGAATGATAAGAAAATTAGGATTATAGATAAATATTTTAGTATTTTCATTGTGTCAAAATTGGTTTAAATCATGCGAAATATACTCATAATTTTTTGTTCTCTTTTTCCCTTATCTGGGCTATTTGCAAATCCTCAAAATCCAGTCAAAAAACCCAATATTGTTTGGATCGTATGCGAAGACATGTCGCCTCACTTGGGTTCTTATGGAGAAAAGGTGGCTAAAACGCCTGTATTGGACCAATTAGCCAAAGAAGCTGTTCGCTATACTCAAGTATATTCGACCGCCGGCGTTTGTGCGCCTAGTCGGTGTGCGCTCATTACCGGAAATTACCAAACCGCCATCGGTGGACATAACATGCGCACCTTAGGTCTTTCGGCCAACGCATTAGATGATTATCCCAAAGGCCTAAAACCCTATTCAGCCGTCCTCCCAGCAGGCGTAAAATGCTTTTCCGAATACCTCCGCATGGCTGGTTACTATTGCACCAATAACGCGAAACAAGATTACCAATTTGATGCACCCGTAACGGCTTGGGATGAAAGTAGCAAGAAGGCGCATTGGCGAAAACGTCCAGATAAATCTCAGCCCTTTTTCTCCGTTTTTAACATTGAAACGACGCATGAATCCCAAGTTTGGGTTCGAGAAAAACAAGCCCTTTTGGTTAATCCCAAAGATGTCATGGTGCCGCCATTTTATCCAGATGATTCGGTGAGCCGAAAAACCATGGCGCGTTTTTTGACGAATGTGATGGTGATGGACCAACAAGTCGGCGAGATTATCAACCAATTAAAGGAGGATGGTTTGTATGAAGAAAGCATCATCTTTTTTTACAGTGATCATGGAGATGGGATGCCTTTTGTGAAGCGTGAATTAAGCCAACGAGGCCTAAAGGTTCCATTGCTGATTAAGGCACCTAACTTGCCTAAAGGAAAAGTAGATAATCAGTTGATTAGTTTTGTTGACTTTGGACCCACGGTCCTTTCCTTAGCCGGAGTAACATTGCCTAAAACGCTTCATGGTCAACCATTTTTGGGGGGTCAAAAAGCAAAAGCAAAACGTCAATATATTTATGCGGCCCGTGATCGAATGGATTCCGAATATGACCGAGTACGTGCCGTTAGTGATGGCCGATTTAAGTACATCCGGAATTATATGCCCGAAAAATCATACTACCAAAACATTAAATATCGACTTCAAAATCCGTTGATGTTACATATATTAGCACTAAAAAATGCAGGTAAATTGAATGAAACTCAAATGAAGTGGTTTAGGCCAACCAAAGCTTTAGAGGAGTTATTTGACACCCAAAATGATCCACACGAGTTCAATAACTTAGCGAATAATCCGACCTATAAAGATAAATTAATCGAACTGAGAGGGAAGCATTTAGCCTGGATCAAACAATATGGCGACTTAGGTGCAAAACCGGAATTAGAGATGATTAAGGAATGGTGGAATGGCCAAGATAAGCCTCCTGTAACGGAAAAAAGCAGTGTGTCGATCGCGAATGGTACGGTCCAATTATCATGTCCAACTGCCGGCGCATCCATTGGTTTTAGAAAGAATTCGAAAGATACATGGCGAGTGTACACGAAGCCATTTTCATTAAATAATGGGGATTCACTGTACGTCATGAGTCATCGAATTGGCTTTGTGCCTACCGAAATACGAATGAAAAACTAGCTGCCCGCCGACTTTTGATTCGCTTTCCTTCCCCAGTCGGGAAGGTCGATATGGAGGTTGTCGTGCTTGTCCAACATCTCCTTTTTTAAGAGGTTTCGCATCCTTAAAATTTGACTTTGTCGGCTTTTTTCTTGAGCCAAATTATGCTTTTCCCAAGGATCAGATTTTAGGTTAAATAGTTGGGTTGTCAACACCCCACCTACATTATATACAATCAATTTGTAGCCATCTTTCGTTTTCAAACTCCTGCTCCAATGCCCATACACATTATAAATTTGTTCTCTTACAGACTTCGTTGGATCGCGGATAATGGCCTGTAAACTTTTTGCCTCTACGGTTTTAGGTGCTTTGATTTTCAAATAATCATAAATCGTAGGCGCAATATCACTCAGATAAACAAAGGAATTATTCCGCACATTTTTAGGTATTCCTGGACCCGAAAAAATCATGGGAACGCGTATACTATGTTCATACAAATTTTGCTTTCCCAAGAGACCATGTTGGCCCATCGCCAAGCCATTATCTCCCGCAAAAACAATCAACGTATTTTTTAAAAATCCTTCTTTTTCCAGCGTCGACATGATTCGCCCGACCTGCTCGTCGAGCTCCGAAATCATTCCATAATACGCCGCGATATCTTCTTTAACAGCCATTTCGGTTCTGGGATGTGGCAATAAATTTTCATCGCGGACATTTAAATCTCCATTGTTAAAGGGATGTTCCGGAAGGAAATTGGGCGGCAAAGAAATTTTCGTAGGATCATAGGCCTTCGCAAATTTTGCAGTAGGTGTCCTCGGATCATGTGGAGAGGTGAAAGCCACATAACAGAAAAATGGTTTTTCTTTGGCTTCTTGACTACTTAAAAAATCAATAGCTGTTTGCGCATATAAATGTGAACTGTAAGTCTCACTTAAAAAACTTTTTTCTACTGGATATTTCCCCGTAGGATCAAAGTGATTTACCCGAGGATGTTCCTGCCCACCCTCTTTTGGAAAGTGCATGCCGCCAAAAAATATATGGTCGGCTTTTGAAAACATGCGGGCATAAGAATTTTTATCGCTATGCCATTTCCCTGTATGAAAAGTAGTATATCCTTTTTGGCGCAGAACTTCGGGCAGACTCATTAGGCTGTCGGGGATTACATTTCCATCACCAGGCAATCGATTTACATATCGGCCCGTCATCAACATCGCCCTCGAGGGAATACAAACCGCTCCTTGATGTCCACCCATCACGTGTGCTTGTTGGAATGTTAGGCCGCTCCTCACCAACTTATCCAAATTAGGAGTTCTGATTTCCTTGTTCCCTAATGCTTGAATCGTTCTGAACGTTTGATCGTCGCTGTAAAGGATAATTACGTTTTTTGCTGAAGTGATTTTAGCCTTGGTATGTGAAATTTCTTGGCCCATCATATCGTTTAATGTCAGTGCCAATATGCATAAAACCAATAGCTTGAGAACGGGATTTTTCATGATGTTAAGTCTAAAGAATTAGCAGATATTTTGTCAAATAATGAGAAGAATTATATTCCAAAAATGTAAGAATCGATTGAATAATTCGACGAGAATTTTGCCCTAAGTAATTCGGACTATTTAGCTTTTTCTTCGACTTTAACCGTGTCGATTTCTAAAGGCCATTTTCCTTTGAAGCCAAAATCGACCAATAATCCTGGCCTCATTTTTTTCAATTTGGCCACACCGGCTTCGCTCACTTTGGTTTGCCACAGATAGACTCTTTGCAAAGACTTTATTTTGGCCAAGCTCATCAATCCAGCGTCAGAAACATTGGTTCCATAGAGGTTTAACGATTCTAAGTATTTTAAATTCTCTAAGGCTAAAAGTCCTTTATCGCTCACGACGGTATGATCTAAGTCCAACTGGATTAATAAAGGCATTTCGCTAATTTGAGACATGAAATTACCTGTCAATTTCGTTTGGCCTAATTTTAATCGGACTATTTGATCCTGAACAGATGACAATTCGGATAATTCTTTGTCTGATAACCCGTGCGCATTTACGGCATTGACTTCTAAAAATGCTTGGTCTTTGGCAGCCTGATTGACCAATAATCCCAATTTTCGTAGGCTGGCAATATCATCCTCATCGGCCTCAGAAATCGACATTTTGAATACAGGGGACCAATAAGGTTCCGTCGCCGAGGTACCAGACGCATATTTAGCCAAGATGGTTTTTATTTTAGCATCGGTAGGCATGGCCACCACTTTTTTCTTGAAATCAGCTCCATGCTGGACCCACCACTGCAAAACCGCAATCTCATCCTCCGTCATCGGCGTCTTCCCTTTGGGAGGCATGTGATGCTCTTCACTCGCATCCATTAAAAGTCTTTTAATCATTTCACTTTCTAGGGGCATTCCTGCTTTGATAATGACTCCATCTTCACCCCCAGCCATTAAAAACTCAGGTGTATCCATCCTTAATTTCCCCTTTTGCTTTTCGGCATTGTGGCAAGACCAACACTTTTGTTTCAGAACGGGTTGGACTAATTGTTGGTATACAATCGCTTGCTGGATATTGTCAATCTTAGGAATAATGGCTCCACCTTCAGCCGCCTCGGCGCGCGCTTCCATTCCGACCCAAGCTCGAATGGGTTGAGGCAAGTAAGCCGTCAAATAATCCGAACCATGCGTTAAATTGCCGCCTAAATGTCCAGTGATCGTGATTAAAATGAGCGAAACCCACAAGACGGGTTTAAACAATTTCATCATCGTTTTTTCATCCGACCAAAACCTAGCCATGTAGGATAATATCGCTGAAATTACCCCCGTAGAAATCCCTAACCATTGGTGAAAAAACAAGGTATCTTCATCGTATTCACCTGTTTGGGACAAAGCCCAACCCGTTGCACACGAAATGAAGGCAAACAAGGAAGCCCATAAAAATATAGCCGAAACAGATTTTTGACGCAAGCCCTCGTTCTGTTCTTTTGAAAAAAAGTACATAATAAAGGCAAGCACGAGCATCCCGATAGGTAAGTGCACGAGTACGGGATGAAAATGCCCAAAAAACAATACCCAATCCGATGGGCCAGCGTCCAATAAAATCATGTAAACTAAATTCGTTCTAATTTAATCGGATACGTTTTTTGAGACGCCCACTGAGGTACATATATGTTATGGTCCGAATCTGCATAAACGTCATGTGGATGGATAAACACTTTGTTTTCATCCTCTTTAAATTGTCTTTGCAAAACGCCATTTTTATAGATTGGTTCGGATCCCCCTGGGGTAGAAACAACCTTCATATTTTTGTCTAAAATTTGTACATATCCAGAGCCAGCCCACGATCCATCCGTACTTCTAAAACAAGCGGCAATAATGTAGTCGCCATGTAAAACAGGACGACACACAAATGAACCTGGAAGGTGGTATCGCGTGATGAATTTACCATCTAATGTGAACCTTTTCAAGCTGTTATTTACGCGGTCTGTGATCAATAAAGTCCAGTTGTTGGGATCACGCGTATCCACTAAAACGCCATGGCAGCAATTGAATTTATCGTCCGCATACTCACTTGTTTTTCCACCGAAATGGCGAATGTAGCGGCCTTTTGAATCGTATTGTGTGATGTAATTCGCTCCATATCCGTCGGCTACATAGATGTCTCCGTTCTTAGGATTGACCGCGGTTTCAGTTGGAACAAATTGGTTTGGATGGTCGTAAACACCTGTTTCCTTAGGGTACTCAATTTTAAATATTTCTTTTCCTTTTAAATCCGTTTTGATTACTTGGTGACGGGTGTTGTCGCAAATCAATAAAAACTGCTCGCCCCCTTCATTCAAAATGGTTAAGCCGTGAGCACCCGGATATGAATGTCCCCAGGTCTCCAACAATTTACCTGATTTATCATAAATAATGACGTTGTTTCTAACTTCGTTGGTCAACAAAATCAATCGGCCTTTCGCATCTTCCACCATTTCATGGCAATCGTTCACTGGGTTTTTGCCAGCGTCTAATATACCCCAATTGGGTACTACTTTGTATTTGAAATTTCCATGTCCAAGGACAATTTCTCCAGCTTTTGGGGCAATTTTTTTCATAGGGGTTGAGGTTAAAAGCGATCCGCCAATAAGCGCTGAACTTGTTTTCAAGAAGTCTCTGCGCGGTAAATGCTCGTTCATAATGAATTAGGTTTATTTGTAAGGTCTAAATTAATCAAATATGTTGATTATGGTTTATTTATACTTTCATCAATGTTAAATAATGCATTTGCGACCAACGTTTTAGCCACTAAATTAGCGGGATCTTTAGGCACATTATTGTCAGGGCAAAGTTTTAAAAAGGCCAAAGTCTCCTTATTATTCTTTAAATAGTAAGCCAGCATATTCGCATAAAAAGCATTTAATTTGGCCAATTTAGTTTCGGAAATAGGCTTTCCAAATAAATCTAAATAGCCTTTTTTAATAAATTCCGCACCGGTTATTGGGTACTTTCTGGCAAAAAATTGGGATGCCTCAATAAACACCGGATCATTTAAAGTATTCAAGGCTTGCATCGGAGTATTCGTCCTGATTCGTCGAGACAGGCAAACATCTCGAGTCCCCGCGTCAAAGGAAACCATCGTCGGATAAGGGCTGCTTCTCCGCCAGTACGTATAAAGTGATCGTCGCCACTGGTCTTCTCCATCACTCTTTTTCCATTGCATCCCACTATATGGGGCATTCCAAATACCATCGGGTTGGTCAGGCATGACACTCGGCCCCCCTAGTTTAGTAGACAATATTCCTGACCAAAGCAGCGCCTGATCACGTAGTTGTTCTGGATTCAATCGAATTCTTGGGCCCCGTGTGATGTAGCGATTGTAAGGATCTTTTTCACGCACCTTTTCCGAAACAATGGAGCTTTGTTGGTAACTCGCCGACATCACTATGTATTTCAGCAATTCTTTCGGTTGGTACTTGAATGTATATTGAAATTGATACGCCAAATGATCCAATAAACCTTGGTTTACAGGGTTCAGGCCTTGGCTTCCCATATCCTCTAAAGTTTCCACAATTCCAGTCCCAAATAATTGTTCCCAATAACGATTCACCGCGACTCTTGCCGTCAAGGGATTCTCTTTTCCGCCCATCCATTCCGCTAATTCTAAGCGGTTTGAAACCGGTTTTTTACTGAATAAAGCCGGAATTCCACGCGTCACTTCTTGGCCTTGATTTAGCCACGAGCCTCGGTTAAATAGTCGGGTAGGCCTAGTAAATTCCACGGGATTTTCTAGCATCACTGGCGTCGTCGTTTCAGGCGATGCGGAAATAATTTGATACGCAATTTTTTGAAAATCGGTGGATTTTAATTGGGCCGGTACCTCAGGGATCATCATCCAAAAACCGATCGAAACGGTGTTTTGATCTGGCTTTGTTTTCGAATTTTTAAACTCCCAAACTAAGTCTTGTTTTCCAGGGAAGGAAGGAATTTTATAGAAAGCATAAGCCCAACCTTTTACCCATGTGCCCTTAGGTTTCGCATATTTTTCTTGTAAGGTTGTGTCTATTTTTAAGCGGGCAATAATCGGTCCCGTATTGGTTCCTTGGCGAATCGTAATATAGGTAGGCGCAGGGCCAGAATTTTTACAAGCGATCATTAAGCTTGTTTTCCCCATTAATGGCACGGCTTTAAATCGGACAGATCCTCCATTTCTTACGGCCAAATATTTGTTATCTGCCAGTGCCCCGTTGACAAATTGGTCTGCCCAATGGGGATGAATTTTAGGTTCTACAAAACGCAAAGTTTGAGTCCACTCCCTCTGTATTTGCTTGGGCTGAGTTAATAAATAGTTCCTTAAACTATCCAATTTTCCTTGGTCTTGCTGCTTGAAATGGCGATAATTAGGGGAATCATCTGGGATATCCTCATCCCGCGAATTATTAAAATAGGCCATGAACTTATAATATTCTTCATGACGAATCGGATCGTAAGGATGTGAATGACATTGAACACATCCAAAACTTGTTCCCTGCAATACTTCCCAAGTGGTATTCACTCGGTCTAAAATGGCCGCAGTTCTAAATTCCTCATCTTCGGTTCCTCCCTCGTCGTTGTTGGTCGTATTCCGATGAAAAGCCGTGGCTACATAATCGGATTCCGTAGGATTAGGTAAAAGATCGCCGGCCAATTGCTCTTTCAAAAATAGATTGTATGGTTTATTTTGATTGAATGCGGAGATGACATAATCACGGTATTTCCAAATGGTCCGCGCATCGTCTTTTTCATATCCTTTGGTGTCCGCATACCGTGCTAAATCCATCCACATCGACGCCCATTTCTCGCCAAAAT
Source organism: uncultured Cytophagaceae bacterium (assembly GCA_903933935.1). GTDB lineage: Bacteria > Bacteroidota > Bacteroidia > Cytophagales > Spirosomataceae > Aquirufa. Next base: position 10,247 of record CAIZMB010000073.1, on the reverse strand, counting down.
GCTGTGATTTCAATAATTTATCTACTTGCTTTTCATAGGCATTGCTTGACGCATCAGCCTCAAATTCTTGATATTCTTCCGGCGTGGGGGGTAATCCAGTTAGATCTAAATACAGTCTGCGTAATAAATCTGGTTTTGATGCTTTTTCGGCGTGGCTTAACCCTTGCTTTTTTTGTTCCGCTGCTACAAAATAGTCGATCTCATTGGTCTCCCAACCAGATTTAAATCCGATGAAAGCGAGGGCTCTGCTCCACCAATTGCCATTGGGAATGGAAGGCTCTTTAAGGGGTTGGTATGCCCAATGTTCCCCCCAGCGCGCACCCTCTTTGACCCATGTAGTTAAAATGTCGACCTCCTCTTTTGTCAATGAAGGCCTTTGATAAGGCATTTTTTCTTCCGGATTTTTGGAATGCAAGCGTTGAATGAAACTCGAGTTTTCCGGTTGGCCTGGAATGATAGCCGGCTTGCCCGACTTCGTTTTGCCCAATGCCTCTTCCTGGAATAGTAAACTAAATCCACCTTGCTTTTTTACACCTCCGTGGCAGGTGATGCAATTTTTATTTAAGATAGGTTTGACCTGTGTGCTATAATCGATTGTGTAACTTGGCTCAGAGCCCATTTGGAAAAAAGTCCAAATCCCTCCCAATATCATAGCCCCAAAAAGAATGATTGCTTTCATGATTTAGGCTAATATAGGTTTAATGACTTTTCCATAAACATCAGTCAGTCGGAAATTTCTTCCTTGGAATGGGAACGTAAACTCCTCATGATTAAATCCAAGGCAATGTAAAATAGTTGCCTGAAGGTCATAAATGGATGTTTTTCCGTTCACCGTCGCATAACCCAGTTCATCCGTTTCTCCAAAACTAAAACCAGGTTTTATCCCGCCGCCTGCGAGCCACATCGTGAATGCGTCTGTGTGATGGTCCCGACCAAAATAATCTAGAGTCTTTCCTTCTCGGTTTTCTTGCATCGGCGTGCGCCCAAATTCCCCACCCCAAACGACCAAGGTCTCATCTAATAAACCTCTTTGTTCTAAGTCGATGAGCAGGGCAGAAATCGCGCGATCTGTTTCTAAACATTTTTGATGCAATCCGTAGTCGACCGACCCACTCTTACTCGTTCCGTGTGAATCCCAACCCCAGTCAAACAATTGGACAAAGCGCACGCCTTGCTCAACCATTTTACGGGCGAGTAAACAGTTGTTGGCAAATGCCTCTTCCCCCGGTTTTGTTCCATATAATTGATGGATGTATTCAGGCTCCTTGCTGATGTCCATGACTTCTGGCACCGAGCTTTGCATTTTGTAAGCCATCTCGTATTGGGCAATTCGAGCGACTGTTTCTGGATCTCCAAATTCCTTAAACGTTTCTTCGTTGACCGAATTGATTGCGTCGATGCTTGCCTTCCGAATATCGGTATTGACACCTTCTGGGTTTTGAATGAACAAAACAGGTTCGCCGGCGGATCTACATTGGACGCCTTGGTACACGGAGGGGAGGAATCCGCTTCCCCAGGCCGACTTCCCCGCGTCGGGGTTTTTGCCGCCGGAAGCGAGGACCATAAATCCGGGTAAATTTTCGTTTTCGGAGCCTAGGCCATACGAAACCCATGAGCCTAAAGAAGGCCTTCCCAGTCTTGCAGAACCCGTATGCATGAGTAATTGGGCCGGCGCATGATTGAATTGATCCGTGTACATCCCCTTTAAAAAGGTTATTTTATCGGATTGCGTGGCCAAATGGGGCATGTGATCGGATATCCAATGGCCTGATTTACCGTGTTGGGCAAATTTAGCTTTGGGTCCTAATAAATTTGGTATGCCTCGAATGAAGGCAAATTTCTTTCCTTCAATTAATTCTTTGGGACATTCTTTCCCATCAAATTTCGCTAGTACCGGTTTGTAGTCAAATAGTTCTAGTTGGGAAGGCGCCCCAGCCATATGTAAAAATATAACGGATTTTGCCTTACCAAAATGGGGAGGAATTTTAAAAGCTGTGTTTTGAGGTTTGCCAGAAGTCTGACAATTCCAAAGTGCAGATCCCAAAGCAAGGGAACCAATCCCTGTTCCTAGGGTATTTAAAAAATGCCTTCTAGTCGCTAAAATAGCTTCATTTTCAATTGCCTCTTTAAATATCTTTTCCATAGTGATTAATCCATGATCGGTTTACCTTTTGTTTCTGGCAAATATATGATACCTACAATCACCGTGATCGCAGCCAAGGTAATGGGGTAAAAAATTCCGGCAAAATTGGAATGTGTTGCGGCGCCTAACCAAGTGGCTACGAAGGGAGCGCAACCCCCAAAAACGCCATTGGCAAAATGATAGGGAATTGACAGCGAGGTATAGCGAATTTTGGTGGGGAATAGTTCCACTAAAAATGCGGCAATTGGGCCATAAGCCATCGCGGCAAAAGTCACTAATAAACAGCAAATAAACGCGAGTTCTATTTTACCCCAGTTGGTCAGCTGAACCGCCCCATTCACCATCGTTCCTTCTTTCCCTACAATATCGGACATCCAAGCAAACAATGGATAATAAAAAATAGCGGCTAAGGCCATGCCGCCTAGCATAATGACTTTTCGGCCTACCCGATCTGAAAGTGAACCAAAAACAACAAATAGAGGAGTACCTACAACCAAGGAAGCGGCGATTACTAAATTGGTCGTTACGAAGTCGACCTGCAGTATTTTATTAATGAATATTTGTGCGTAGAACTGTCCTGTATGCCAAACGACGCCTTGGCCTACAATGGCCCCAAACATCGCAATGAGCATTAATCGGCGGTTTTCTTTGGAAGCAAACGCTTCTTTTAATGGATTTTGAGATAGTCGGCCTTCTGCCTTTAATTTTGAGAATAAAGGCGATTCGTGCATGTTCCGACGAATAAAATAGGAAACGACCACTAAAATTCCTGAGAGAGCAAAGGGAATTCGCCAGCCCCATTCTTTAAAGTCTTCGTCGCCGATGATATTTTGGCAAACTAAAACGACAATGATACTGACAAAAAATCCTAAGGTTGCAGTCGTTTGTATATAGGAAGTGTATTTTCCTCGGTGCGCGTCTGGTGCATATTCAGCGACATAGGTAGCGGCGCCCCCATATTCACCCCCTAAAGCTAAACCTTGGATGATGCGCAAAAATAATAAGATGGCGGGAGCCACTAGGCCAATTTGAGAGTAGGAGGGGATGAATGCAATGGCAAACGTGGATCCTCCCATCAATAATAAGGTTAATAAAAAAGTATATTTTCGGCCGATTCGGTCTCCGAGGCGCCCAAATATAATTCCTCCAAAAGGCCTTGCAATAAATCCAGCTCCAAACGCAGCTAACGTGGATAAAAAGGCGGCTGTTGGATCATTTTTTGGGAAAAAAGACAATGAAATAATAGCCGATAAGGATCCAAAAATGTAAAAGTCGTACCATTCAATCACCGTTCCAACGGAGGAGGCAATGATGACTTGCCATAGTTTTTGAACAGGTATTTTATTATTGTCGAATGCAGGATTCGAAGTGGACATACATGATAGGTTTAGAAAGATGAAATTAGGAAGGGAGTGGGAAAATTCCTAATTATTTACCCGCTCTCATTTTATAAGGTGGACTATGCGTATCATTTGAATGTAATTTTTTCACCTAAAATTGATACATTTGATGTAAGAACCAATATAAAACGATCAGGATTGAGATGGGAAACACAGTTTCAATTAAAGACATTGCTCGTAAATTCAAGTGTGCGCCTTCCACTATTTCGCGGGCTTTGAATGATCATCCGATGATCAACATAGACACGAGAAAGACCATTCAGGAATATGCGAATAAAGTGGGCTATCAAAAAAATACGATTTCTCTCAGTTTATTAAATAAGCGTTCAAAGACTTTAGGAGTCATCATTCCATCCATTTCTCATTATCACGAGACGGCCATTATAGAAGGACTTGAGGCAATTTTACAACCCGCAGGCTATTTGTTAAACATTTGTGTGACCAATGAATCGCAAGTGCTTGAAAAGGAATATCTCGATCGACTAGTGGCTAATCGAGTAGATGCGATTTGTATCTCGCTGTCTCAAGAAACCTTTGACCATTCTTTGAATGAGCATATAGATTTGGCGATTAGTCGATCATTGCCGATTATTTTTATGGATCGTTTTTACCATGCATTGGATGTAGACCGAGTGATTACAGATGATTTTAAAGGGGCTTTTATGGCGACAGAACATCTTGTTCAAATGGGTTGTCAGCGAATCGCCCACTTGCATGGACCTAGGGGGATTACGGTGTCCCAACAAAGATTTATGGGCTACGAGGCTTGCTTGAAAAAATACGGGAGGGAGGTTGAGGATGAATTAGTGAAGCAGGTAATGTTTTCACCAGAAAGTGCGGTGGAGGCAACAAAGAATTTATTGGACCAGAAAGCAAAACCAGATGGCATTTTTGCGGTGAATGATGAAGTAGGTTTCGGTGCCATGAAAGTAATCCAAGAAAGAAATTATAAAATTCCTGAAGATATTGCCTTGGTCGGTTTTGATGATATTCCTTTGGCTGCTTTTGCACCTATTGCTTTAAGTTCTGTGTCGAGGCAAAGCAAAAAAATAGGTGAAAAATCTGCCAAATTGTTTTTGTCAAAAATGAATGGAATTTTTGATCATCAACAAGTTACTCTTGAACCCGAATTGATCGTTCGATCATCTTCTCAAAGAAATCATTTTTCCAAGATTTAATTGTTTAACCTAAAGGAAACAATTTCGTAATAATTGCCTCTTTCTGAGTATTTACTTTTGTTGTACCCTTAGAAAAGTTCAATTGCAAACGTTTGCGTAATTTTTCTGAAGGTATTTAACTAAATAAGAATTAAATTTCCATTATTCTAATCTTCTAAAAATTTAATTTCATCTCTATGAAAAAAATCTTACCGTATCATCAAGAGCTATTTTTGATGAAATCTACAGGTTTGAAACTCATCAGTTTTTTGATGATCATCCTGCTAGGTTTATCCCCTTCTTTGTCATGGGGCCAAGGTTCAGGCAAAACTGTAAAAGGAACATTAGTTGACGCCACCACTAAGGAGGCCTTAGTAGGAGCTAATGTTTTAATTAAAGGAACGACCAAAGGTGCCACCGCAGATGCCAATGGTCAATATTCGATCAATGTATCGGATGACAAGGCTGTTTTAGTTTTTCGTTTTTTGGGATATGATTCTCAAGAAATAGCAGTAGGCGGCCGCTCTACCATAGACGTTTCCTTGCAATCGAATGCTTCTAGTTTGGAGCAGGTGGTCGTTGTAGGTTACGGAACCCAAAAGAAAACAGACGTTACTGGTTCTGTGAAGTCGGTATCAAGTGAAGCCTTTAATAAAGGTATTATCAATTCACCTGAGCAATTACTTCAAGGTAAAGTAGCCGGTGTTAATGTTACTTCAGCCACAGGTGAGCCAGGGGGAACGCAAGGAATTACCATTCGTGGACCTGGTGGTTTGCGTACAGGAAGTACTCCTTTATTTGTCATTGATGGATTAGCTTTAGACAATTCATCTACAGGTGGAGGAAATCCTTTAAACTTTATGAATCCTCAAGATATTGAGAAAATAGATGTCTTGAAAGATGCTTCTGCTACCGCCATTTATGGGGCAAGAGGAGCTAATGGTGTTATATTGATTACAACTAAAAAAGGGAAAGCAGGTACATCGACGATGAATTTCTCAACGAGTTATGGTGTTTCAACCATCGCGCGTCCATTACCTGTATTATCTGCCGCTGATTTTCGTACCCAAGTAGGAAAAAACGGAGGGATACTTGAAGATTTTGGTTCAAATACAGATTGGCAAAGCCAAATTACTCGTTCCGCGATCACCCAAAACCATGATTTAAGTTTAGGTGGAGGAGCCAAAAACTTAACATATTTTGGTTCATTTGGTGCTCAAATGCAACAAGGTATTCTGAAAAATAATCAATTAGATCGTCTATCGGGAAGAATGAACGTTACTCAGAAATTCTGGGAAGATCGGTTAATCTTAGATGCCAATATCAGTTTTTCAAATGTTAAGAACGAGCGACCTCCAATTGAGGGCTTGTTGGGTACGGCTATTTCAAATAACCCAACTTTACCCGTCTACGAAGCAGATGGAAAAACAGCTGCTAAATACTTAAATGCAACAAATCCTTTATTGATTTTACAACTAAATAAGGATGTAAACACAACCAATCGTTTTATTGCTAACATTTCTCCATCGGTGAAATTAGCGAAAGGCTTAGTGTATAAATTGAATTATGGCTATGATAACTCTACATCCGTTCGTGATGTTCAGTCATTGGCTAATTTAATTCCTCAGCAAAATGGTCGTTTGGATACCTACAATACAAGCAATCAAAATAGCTTAGTGGAGAATTATTTAACATTTAATATGGAAGAAGGAGATCATGTTTTCTCTGCTTTGGTAGGTCATTCATATCAAAAAATTCAATACTTATGGCGCACGTGGAGTATTGGTAAGTTCCCAATTGTTCCTACGGAGCCTATTTATAACCCAGGCATTGGCCAAGAGTTAACCTTGGCGACGAACAAGCCAGCGGGAGCTGCATTTATTAATGAATTGCAGTCGTTCTTCTCTCGTTTGAATTACCAGTATCAAGATAAGTATTTAGTGACTGCGACGGTACGTGCCGATGGTTCATCTAAATTTGGTTCAAATAATAAGTATGGTATTTTCCCTTCCTTCTCATTGGGATGGAGATTATCTGAAGAGCCATTCTTAAAGAACACTGCGATTAGTAATTTGAAGTTAAGAGGAGGTTGGGGCCAAACGGGTAATCAGGAAATTCCACCTAAGATCACTCAACCATTATTTACGGCTTCTGTCTCTGGAACAACTTCGTATCCTTTGGATAATGGTTCAACCTATGCTCCAGGTATTACATATTCTCGTTTAGCTAATCCCGATATTCAATGGGAAGTTTCGACTCAGTCTAATATTGGTTTAGATTTTGCGTTCTTAAATGGTGCATTGTCAGGGTCAGTGGATGTATTTAATAAAGTATCAGGCAATATTTTATTGGAAATTATTCCTTCAGATCCTGTTCAGCCAGCGAGTTCTGTTTGGGCGAATGTGGCCAACATGCAAATCCATAATAGTGGGGTAGAATTAGACTTAGATTATAAGTTGACTACTGCCGGTGGTTGGAAATACAACGTAGGTGGTAACTTAACCTTAATTAAGAATGAGGTAGTGAATTCTCCATATACAGTGATTCAATCAGGAGGTGCTTCCGGATCAGGTTTGACATCCGCTACGATCAACGGTTATGTGAATGGCCAACCGATTGGAACTTTCTTCTTGAAAGATTTTACGGGCATCGATGCAAAAGGAGTTAGTACCTATCGAGATACGGATGGCGACGGAATTGTATCTGACAAAGACCGTATTTCAGCAGGAACAGCTTTGCCAAGCACACAATATAACTTCTTTGGAAATGTAGCCTATAAAGGTTTTGATTTGGCTTTGCAGTTTAATGGTGTATCTGGAAATAAGATTTATGACAATACGGCCAATAACGCATTTTACAAGTTGAAAATCTCGAAAAATAATAACGTAATACCAGCTGCATATGCTTTGGCGAACGAGTCGACGAGCAATGCTGCCCCAGTATCTACCCGTTATTTGAAAGATGGAGCATTTATTCGTTTGAATAATGCCACATTAGGGTACAGTTTTGACACTCAAAAAATGGGAATCAAAAAGTGGATCTCTTCAGCGCGTTTATCTGTTACCGGACAAAATCTATGGATTGCAACTGCCTATGATGGATTTGATCCTGAGGTAAATAAGGATAGCCAAATTGGAGGAATTTCTTCTTATGGTATCGATTATTTAAGTTATCCAAAAGCCAAATCAATCATCTTTGGTTTAAATCTTACATTTTAATTAATAGATAGAAAAATAATGAAAAAGATAAAAAAAGTTTCTCTACTCGTTTTTGGAATGTTGGCGCTTTATAGCTGTACCAATTTGAACGAGATTGTTTTAGACGAATATAATGCAGCAGGCTTAACAGATAAGCAAGCAGCTGAAGGAGCCATAGTTCCTGTGTATGCATTTTTACCAAACTTGTATCGCCATACGATACATTTTGCATTAAATGAAATATCGACAGATGAGGCGATTTTACCTTATCGTGGAGGTACGGATTGGGGTGATAATGGAATTTATTTATCGCTGCATAGGCATGAAACGATGAGCACAGATCCCAACGTTCGTGATGAGTGGGTTCATATTTTAACAGGAATTTCACGTTCGGTAACAGCGATTAATGCATTGCAAATTTCAAAAGACCCTTCAGCTAAATTATATTTAGCAGAGGCAAGAGGGATGCGTGCATTTTATAATATGTTGATGCTAGATGCCTTTGGAGTAGCATTTTCTAAAGAAGATTTGGGTGATGTTTCAACTGTCTTACGTGGAGATAAAGCAGTTGAATATATCAAATCAGAATTATTGGCCGTAGAACCGGTATTAGAAACAGGTGTTGGTCCAGGTCGTTTGACAAAGGGTGCTGTTTGGGGAATTTTGGCTCGTCTATATTTAAATGCTGCAGCCTATCGCGATATTTATGCAGCTCAATATACCTTTAAGCCAGAAGATATGGACAAGGTAATTGAATATTCAGATAAGATCATTAACTCGGGACAGTACAGCTTATCACCTGATTATTGGGCTATTTTTGGTAACGCAAATCATGATAATAAGGAATTGATTTTTGCCATAGATCAACGTGCTGAATTGAATGGACACAACCGGATGTCTTATTTCTCTTTAGCAAATGATCAACGACCATTGCCTGCTTATCCAGGAGCCAATGGAACAGATGGGCCTGGTATTACTTCTGATTTTTATCAATCTTGGGTATCTACGTATGGTGCTGTGGATCCAGCGGATGGCGACCCTCGTTTCTATAAGCAGAACATCAAACCTACGGATGAGTGCATCGCGGAGGCTAATTACAATATCGACCGTGGAATTTTGAGAGGTCAACAATATGGTCTGCAATATGCGGGAGGTGCATTTTTAAAATGTCCAGATGGAAAGTTTAAGGTAGGTAAGATTTATAATACGAGAAAAGCAGCCCCTTTTCCACCGGTTATTCATACAGAAAAAATTGATTTCACACCTGCAGGAAGTGATTACAGCACTGGGTATCGCGTTGAGAAATATGAGTTCAGTAAAAAATCTCAATCAGGTCGTAACTTTGGCGAAGCCGATATTTCAATTGTTCGTTTAGCAGATGTCTATTTAATGCGTGCGGAGGCAAAATTACGTAAGTCAAATGATGTGGCTGGAGCTCTAGCGGATGTTAACAAAGTTAGAACATCTAGAACTGCTAATAAGCCGGCTGGTTCAGCTTTGTCAACGATCAATTTAGACTTATTGTTGCGTGAGCGTGGTTTTGAGTTGTATTGGGAAATGCACCGTAGAACGGACTTAATTCGTTTCAATAAATATGAAAGCGGTTGGACTGAAATGTCTAGCACAAATAAAAACAAGCGAATCTTCCCAATCCCACAAACGGCGATTGACGGAGCATCCAATTTACCTGGATATTTAAAGCAAAATCCTGGGTATTAATTAACGGTTTAATTATTAAAAAAGCTGGCAAGGATTTCTTTGCCAGCTTTTCTTTTTTATAGCCTATTTGCATTTCATTTTAGCTTGCGGGCTTTTTTTTATAAATAGTCTGTAAAAATCAAGAATCTGATTAAATTTGTTTTTTATCTAAATAAAATTCTATGTTTAATCGAAGAGAAGCAGTTTCCCGAATAGCCATGATGGTCGGTGGCGCATTTACCGCACCTACTTTATTTGCGATGGATGTGAAGGAAAGCGGGAAATTTTTGAATGCAGATTTGTTTTCATTAACAGATGCTCAAAGACAAATAGTTGCTGCCGTGGCAGAACACATTATCCCTAAAACAAACACAGCTGGCGCAATTGACGCGGGCGTTCCAGCATTTATTGAATTGATGTTGAAGGACTGTTACAAGGCTCCCGAACATGCCAGTTTCTTAAAGGGCGTGAACGATTTAATCAAAGCTAAATTTTTGTCGCAAAATCATGATGGCCAAGTGGCTGTATTGACGCTTTTGGAATCTAATACAAAGGATATGATGCGGTCTTACCAACAACGTAGAATGAAGGTGGGTGATAACGTAGACAAGGAAACGTTGGAAGGTGCAAATGGCGTTCCATTTTGGCGTTT